>JAJQIP010000144.1 GCA_021199145.1 Porphyromonadaceae bacterium
TCTATCAGGTGGGGGACGGTATGCAGATTACCCTCGCCGGTGCATTGCGGGGTCTCGGGATTGTCAAACCGATGGTGTGGATGGCCTTTGTCAGCTACTTCATCATCAGCCTTCCCTTCTCCTACTTCTTCGCCTTCGGATGCAACGGCGGTGCGCCGGGGGTCTGGTGGGGGTATCCCATAGGTCTGAGTTCGGCCGCTCTGCTCTACTTCCAACACTTTTACCGGAAGAGCCAACCATCTCCAAAAGGGGAATGATTTCTAACTTACTAAAGGAAAATTACCGCTTCGACCGCTTGGACCGTTTGGGCGACGGGGGAGTGGAATAACGGTTTCCAAACAGTTTCACCAACAGATCTTCCCGACGCATCCGACGGAGTTCCTGCTCGATACCCCGACGGAACTCCGGTTTGTACCAGAAGAAAAACTGCCGCTGGGCCAACTTCTCTTCCGCCGTGCGGGCCGTATAGACTCTCTCCCCTGTACAGGGGTTAAAACCGGCATAATAGGTCTCGGTGGCCAAGGTCATCGGGGTCGGGGTGAAATCCTGCACCTGTTCGAGAAGGAAATTCAGATTCTTGGTTATCGTGGCCAATTCGGCCATGTCGACAGGCCGGCAACCCGGGTGGCTCGACATGAAATAGGGTATCAACTGCTGACGGAGTCCGTGCACCTCATTAATGCGCTCAAAAATAGTGCGGAACTGTTCGAACTGCTTGAAATCGGGTTTGCGCATGCACCCCAAGACCTCTCGGGAAACATGCTCAGGGGCCACTTTGAGACGGCCGGAGACATGACGGGTTATCAACTCCTCGATATATTCCCGGGAAGCGGCGTTGAGCGCCTCTTCGGCATTGCGGGGCAACAACAGGTCATACCGTATGCCGCTCCCGATAAACGACCGTTTGACTCCAGGCATGCGGTCGACAGCCCGATACAGGTGAAGGAGCGGCCGGTGGTCGATATGCAGGTTGGGACATACGGCCGGCCATAGACACGAAGGGCGCCGACACGCCCGACAAGCCGACAGCTTCTTGCCGTTCATGCGATACATGTTGGCCGACGGACCGCCTAAATCGCTCAGATTTCCTTTGAAGTCAGGCATAGCGACAATCTGCTTCACCTCCCGCAGAACCGATGCCTCGGAACGGGAGGAGATGAATTTTCCCTGATGGGCGGAGAGGGTACAAAAGGCGCAACCGCCGAAACAGCCCCGATGCAACGTTATCGAGAACTTAATCATTTCAAAGGCCGGTATCGTCTTTCCCTGATAGCGGGGATGGGGCAACCGAGTAAAGGGTAAATCATAAATGGCATCGAGTTCAGCTTCGCTTATGGGCGGCCAAGGGGGATTAATCTTCAACGCCTTCTCTCCGCACTGCTGCCACAAGAGACGGGCGGCATAGCGGTTGGACTCCTCCTCTACAACTGCAAAGTTCCGGGCTTGTGCCCTACGGCTCTTCAGACAAACTTCATGGGGAGCCAGCACGCAATAGTTTTCTCCCTCCTTCTCCGCCGGCATATCGGCGACAGGACGGACCACAACCGTCTGGGGAATGTCACACAGGGCCGATACCGGTTCTCCGTCACGCAACCGTCGGGCAATCTCCCGCAAAGTCTGTTCGCCCATGCCGTACGACAATATATCGGCTCCGCTCTCTATCAGGATACTGGGACGCAGACAATCCTGCCAATAATCGTAATGGGTTATCCGCCGCAACGAGGCCTCAATACCCCCAATGACGACCGGGACATCGGGGTAAAGTTCTTTCAAAATGCGGGTATAGACAATCGTCGGGTAATCGGGCCGCATTCCCGGCCGGCCGTCGGGTGTGTAAGCATCATCGGAACGTAACCGCTTGTTGGCCGTATAGTGGTTGACCATGGAATCCATCGCTCCTGCAGAAACACCGAAAAAGAGACGGGGCCGTCCCAATTTCTTGAAGTCCCGCAAATCATCCCGCCAATTGGGGTGCGGCACAAGGGCCACCCGCAACCCTTCGGCTTCCAACACCCGACCGATAACCGACGCTCCGAACGAGGGATGATCGACATAGGCATCACCCGAAAAGAGTATCACATCGACCCACTCCCACCCACGCCGTTCAAGCTCTTTGCGGGAGGTAGGCAACCATCGTTCTATTTCAAGGGTTGGGACTGACACAGGAGACTCTATTTCTGATTGTACAAAGCTTCCAATTTGAGCCATTCGTCCCGCAAACGGGCCGCTTCGATAAACTCCATATTCTTGGCGGCAAGGAGCATTTGCCGACGGACATTCTCCATATTGGCCTTGAGCTGGTCCTTATCCATATAGGCGATAACCGGGTCGGCCGCCAACGATATGTGGGTCAAATCAAGCTCTTTCTCGTACAACGGTTGCGAAGAAGAGGGAGCCGAAGCCTTGTCCCGAGAGGCAAAAGCCTCCGTGTAGGCTTTGCGGATGGCTTGCGGGGTGATATGATGGGCCTCGTTATAGGCCAACTGCTTTTCCCGGCGGCGGTTCGTCTCATCTATGGTCTGCTGCATGCTCTCGGTAATATGGTCGGCATACATGATGACCTTGCCGTTCAGATTCCGGGCCGCCCGTCCGGCTGTCTGGGTGAGGGAACGGTGGGACCGCAGGAATCCCTCTTTATCCGCATCGAGTATGGCCACCAAAGAGACTTCGGGCAGGTCAAGCCCCTCCCGCAACAGGTTCACCCCCACAAGGACATCGTATGTCCCTTTGCGCAGACCGTCGATAATCTCCACACGGTCGAGCGTGTCGACATCGGAGTGGATATAATTGCTCCGCACATTGAGCCGCAACAGATAGGCGTTCAGCTCCTCAGCCATACGCTTGGTGAGGGTCGTCACCAATACCCGCTCATCCCGCTCAATCGCCTGTTGGACCTCTTCCAACAAATCATCTATCTGATTCAGACTGGGACGGACTTCAATAACAGGGTCCAACAGTCCGGTAGGCCGTATCAACTGCTCGACGACAATGCCGTCGCTTCGCATCAACTCGTAATCGGCGGGAGTGGCACTTACATAGATGGTCCGAGGTACCAACGCCTCAAACTCGGTAAAGGTCAACGGACGGTTATCGAGGGCGGCCGGCAAGCGAAAGCCATATTCTACCAAATTGACTTTCCGGGAATTGTCTCCCCCGTACATGGCCCGTATCTGCGGGAGAGTGACATGACTCTCGTCAATGACCACCAGAAAATCTTTCGGGAAATAATCGAGCAGACAGAAGGGACGTGTACCGGGCGAACGGCCGTCAAAATAACGGGAATAATTCTCAATACCCGAACAGTAGCCCACCTCTTTTATCATCTCCACATCGTAGGTGACCCGTTCGTACAACCGCTTGGCTTCCAACTCCTTCCCTATTGACCTGAAATAGTCCACCTGCTTGCCCAAGTCCAGCACAATCTCATCGACGGCCTGATTGATACGCTCCCGAGTCGTAACGAAAATATTCGCCGGGAAGATGTTATATTCGTCGTATTTTGAAAGCGTATGACCGCTGACCAAATCGATGCTCTCTATCAAATCTACCTCATCCCCCCAGAAGGTAACCCGCACAATCTCATCCTGATAAGAGAGATAGACATCTACCGTATCTCCTTTGACCCGGAAATTTCCCCGATGCAACTCCACTTCGTTTCGGGAATAGAGACCGTCTACCAACCGCCGCAGAAAGACGTTGCGCTCCATCTTGTCGCCCACCTTCACCAAGAGGGTATTGCTGTGGAAATCGTCGGGATTGCCTATACCGTAAAGACACGATACGGAGGAGACGACAATCACATCTTTGCGCCCCGACAGAAGGGAGGAGGTTGACGACAACCGCAAACGGTCTATCTCCTGGTTGATGGCCAAGTCTTTTTCGATATAAGTATCCGATGAGGGGATGTAGGCTTCCGGCTGATAGTAGTCGTAATAAGAAACGAAATACTCTACGGCATTGTCGGGGAAGAAACGCTTGAACTCACTGTAAAGTTGGGCCGCCAAGGTCTTGTTGTGACTCAGGACAAGCGTAGGCAACTGAACCTGTTCGATGACATTGGCTATAGTGAAAGTCTTGCCCGAACCGGTCACCCCCAAGAGGGTTTGTGCCGGCAATCCCTCTTGAATGCCTCGGGACAACTCGGCTATCGCTTCGGGTTGGTCACCCGTAGGTTTGAACGGTGAGACAAGTTTAAACGCTTTCATTTTCTCCGACTATAAGGCAAGGTTTTCTGCAGAATCGGAAAGGCGAACCGACCTGCTCCTACGCCTTTGCAAAGGTAGAAAAATCTCCTGTTCCCTAACGATGTACAGGGAGAGAAATGGGAAAGATTTGTGACGATAAGGAAAACAATGTTTTGGGATAATCTTTATCTTTACACCCAAATAGAGAAAATATGTCCCATAAAATCATACACAATTGGAGAATCTCTAAAGATGAGCCGATTACCGAACTCGATAAGAAGGTTCTCTTTTTCCAGAACCGAGGTTGCCTGGTCCCGAGACGTAGCTTGATAAAGAGCCGTGAACAGATTGAGGGCATACGCCGGAGCGGAATTGTGAACACAGGTGTACTCGATTTGGTCGCCCAAGAGATAAAAGTCGGCATGTCAACGGCTGAAATCGACCGTATGGTCTACGACTACACAGTCTCGCACGGAGCTATCCCCGCCCCGCTCCACTACGAAGGGTTTCCCAAGAGTGTATGCACCTCTATCAACGAAGTGGTATGCCACGGCATTCCCAGCGAAAGGGAAATTCTAAAGGAAGGGGATATCATCAATGTCGATGTCTCGACGATTCTCGACGGCTACTATTCCGATGCCTCCCGCATGTTCATCCTCGGAACCACCTCTCCCGAAAAGGAGAAACTGGTCCGTGTCACGAAGGAGTGTCTTGAAATAGGGATGGAGGCGGCCAAACCTTTCGGTTTTGTCGGAGATATCGGAAATGCCATTCAACGGCATGCCGAAAAGAACGGTTTCTCAGTTGTACGGGATCTTTGCGGACACGGGGTGGGCCTCGCTTTTCACGAAGAGCCGGAGGTGCTCCATTTCGGCCGCAAAGGTACAGGCATGCTGCTCGTCCCAGGCATGGTATTCACCATTGAACCCATGATTAACATGGGCGACTGGCGGGTCCTCATCGATGAGAACGACGGTTGGACGGTCACCAGCAGGGACAGATTACCTTCCGCCCAATGGGAACATACTTTCCTGATGACAGAAAAGGGACTGGAGATTCTCTCTTATTAACGCTCCAATTTATTCTTGAAATCTGTTTTCCGACAGATAGATTTATCGTCGGGAGGGTCCGCCGTTCATGCCGCCGGAGGTGGAACCGGTAACCATCGTCACCACACTATTTGCGGTAAAAGTGCCCAATTGGGTGCCGTTCGACCAGCTTCCCCCTTCATACCATCCGTTCCAACTGTCGGTCTCATCCGATAACGTTCCCCCTTTCGACACGGTATAGGTCGAACCGGAGGTTATCTCCGGAGAACTGAAAAGGAGGGTCATGCTGCTCATTGTCCGAGGTAATTCGTATGTCAGAATAGGTGTTCCATCACTGTCCTGAATACAAAGCATCACCCCTTTTGTCGCTGAAAGTCCCTTATAAACCACCGACCGTTGTGTACTGGACGAAGAAGGGGATGTGGTATCGCCTCCCGTACCGATAATGATTCCGCCCGAAACGGTAAAATTCGTACTGAAATCGCAGTCAAACCCTGCCTCCGGAGCGGAACAGCCCGAAGCAATGACCAGACCGCCGGTAATAGAGAGTGTCCCGTTGGAATCGATGCCGTCGTTATTCACGGCGTAGGCATATACCTTACCGCCTGTAATGGTGATACTGTTCGAGGCATTTATAGCGTCATCATAAGCATAGACATAAATCTCCCCGCCATTGATGACCATATCCGCTTTGCTTTCGAGTCCTTCCGACCCGTCGCTTTTACCGGTAACGGAGATATTCAGTTGTCCGCCGTTGATGGTGACATTCCCGTCGGCCTTGACTCCCTTGGGCGAAGAGGTGAGACTGCTGCTATACGTGTATTTGCCGCCAGAAGTCGTTATCGTGATAGTGCCGTCGTCTATTTGCAAAGAGCCGTCCGAACTGATTCCCTTTCCTCCTGTTCCAGTGCTTTTCAGGGTCAACTCCCCACCGGTAACGAAAATGTTCCCGTCCGATTTGAGACAAGAGGCCGAAGAGGTGTCTTGTTCATCTGCGTCGTATTCCGAACCGCCTGAAGTGTTGAGCAGCAATTTGCCGCCGTTGACCACAATGTCCAAATCAGTTTTGATGCACTTGCCGGCAGTAGAAGAGACATTGGCATAAATCAAGCCGCCGTTAATCTGTACGCCAATGCCGTCATCCTCATCGCCCTTGACATGGATGGCGTTTTTCGCTGCATCTTCTACGACAAGCGTCACGCCCGGACGCATATAAAAGTAACCGTCTGTGACAAGAGCATGTTTATACCGCCCTTTGAGCACCAACACTCCGGTCCCGCTGAAAATCAGATTTCCTTCGCTGAAAAAACAGCCCTTGCGGTCCTCATCGGCGGAGGTCGCTCCGTCTAAATAATAGAAGTCGTCGCTATAAGTCGAAGCGTCTGTCAGATAGTTGGTCGTTCCTTCCGCCAGATGGACAAAGGCTCTCTTGTGACACTGGTCGTTGATAGCCGGACCGCACGAAGAGGTCAGCTCCACGCCCGCCAAAGTGAGTTTGAACTTTTTTTCTCCATAGATTTTCAACGATCCGTCATCGCTCTTCCCCTGCACGATAAGCTCCACATTTTTTACCGAGTTGGTCTGCATATCAATCGTCACATGACTTCCCTCGATATAGGAAAGGACCTTGCTGTTGTCGCTCTCTACCGTGGCTGTCGTGTCATCGTAGGTAACGGTCACACTGGTCGTGAATGAATTGGCTTCCCAATAGAGGTCTTCATC
>JAJQIP010000145.1:0-3377 GCA_021199145.1 Porphyromonadaceae bacterium
CAGAAATATCTCGACCAAATGGGAGCCATCTCCGAACAGATGACGCAGTTCCGCCAGGCCACACAATCGCTCACCGATGTCTCTAACGTCCTGCTCGACTCCTATCGCAGCATTACCGACAACAGCGGAGGCATCAGCAACAACACACAGGGATATGTCGAACAGATGGAGACGCTCAACCGCAACATCTCCGGTCTGAACACCATTTACGAGATACAGTTGAAGAGCATCAGTTCGCAACTCGACAATATCGACCGGGTAAATGCCGGTCTGCGCAACATCCGCGAGATGTACGAAGGCTCCATGCACGATAGCTCACGCTACTGCGAGGAGGTGGAGAAGATGACTCGCTACATGGCCCAGCTCAATGCGGTATACAGCAATATGCTCACCGCCATGACGGTGAACATGTACAACCGTCCGACCCAACCGGTCGAACCGCTCCAACCGCAAAGGCCTGCTGCGCCTGAAAGTTCTGACGAAAACGCATAACTAATCCGACGGATTATGGCATCACACACCTCGAATCTGTCCCCACGGCAAAAGATGATAAACCTCATGTATATCGTCTTGACTGCCATGTTGGCCCTCAATGTGTCATCGGACGTGCTCAACGGCTTCCAGCAAGTCGAAGAGGGATTGGTGCGTACAACCGACAATGTGGCGATACAGAACGGCACACTTTATGACCAACTCACCTCCTACTACCAGAACAACCCCGAGAAATCGGGCGAATGGTACAGAAAGGCGGTGACCGTACGCCAACATACCGACTCGCTCTACGACTACATCTCCTCGTTGAAACAGCGCATCGTCTGGGAAGCGGACGGAAAGAAAGGGGATGTGAACAATATCGTACGCCAGGATGACCTTGAGGCTGCATCGTTCATCATGCTCTCCCCGACCACCCGTGAGGGCCGCAAGTTACGGGAATCGCTCATCAGTTATAGCGAAATGGTGAACGAAATGATTGACGATACGTTGAAGCAGCAGATTATCAACGAATACCTCTATCCCCGCATGTCGAAGAAAGATATAGGCGAAAAGAAGACCACCTGGGAAGAGGCCAATTTCGAGAATATGCCCGTTATTGCCGCCATCACCCTGCTCACCAAAATACAGAGTGACCTGCGGTCGGCCGAGAGTGAGATTCTGCATACTTTGCTGAACAATATCGATAAGGACGATGTGCGGGTGAACCAGCTCAACGCTTATGTCATTCCCTCCTCCAAGACGGTCATACGGGGTGGGAAATACTCCGCCAACATTGTCCTGGCGGCTATTGATACCACGATGGCTCCCATCATCAATATCGATGGCATGCAGCTGACCGATAGCAAAGACGGACTTTACGAAGTGCTCTGCAACCGTTCCGGGGTTTACGATGTAGACGGATTCCTCGAAGTACGGAATGGTGACGGCTCTTCGACCCACCATCCCTTCCACACTTCTTATACGGTGGTGGACCCCTCGGCTACTGTATCGGCTACCATGATGAATGTCCTCTACGCCGGCATCGACAATCCGTTGAGCATATCGGTGCCGGGCGGTCCCAATCAATCGGTATCGGCTACCGCCACGGGGGGAAAAATTACCCGTACAAAAGACAATTGGCAGATTCGCCCCGCAAAGGTGGGCGAGAATGTAGTCATCACCGTAACGGCGGCCATGGACGGTAAAAATCAGGTGGTCAACACGACTACCTTCCGGGTACGGCAACTTCCCGACCCTATGCCCTTCATCGCCTACAAAGACGACAACGGGAACGCCCAACGGTACAAGGGGGGAAAGCCTTTTGCCAAATCCCTCCTGTTGGCGGCTCCGGGCATTGAGGCGGCCATCGACGACGACCTGTTGAATGTCGAATATACCGTGCTGAGCTTCGAGACCGTATTCTTCGATTCGATGGGTAACGCCATCCCCGAAGTCTCCGACGGCAACAAGTTCTCGCAACGCCAGAAAGATAGTTTCCGGCGGCTCTCCCGAGGCAAGCGTTTCTACATTTCCCGGGTAAGGGCTGTGGGTCCCGATGGCGTGGAGCGTGACCTCTCTCCCATAGAAATTATTGTGAACTGATATAATACATAAGAAGGACAGATGATGAAAATCAAGGTAAGACATATAGTTATTCTTCTCGGCCTTTGCACCATGCTGCCGATATGCGAAGCCCAAAACACCGTCATTCGCCGCAGTTCGGAGGTAGGCAATAAGAGTGAAAAGAACGGCCTTTCGGTAAGGGCGCAATCGCTGTATCAGAACGAAGGCGACACAGAGGCCGATGTTCCGTGGAGCCGGGGTATCTACCGGCAAATCGACTTGACTCAAGAGGAGAATCTACCCCTCTATTACCCCGAAGAGATTGTCAACGGACAGGAAAACCTCTTCCGGGTATTACTGGGACTGGTGGCCTCCAACCAGATTAAGGTCTACGAATACCTCGACGGACGGGAAATTTTCACAGAAGAGTACGAAGTGAACGTGGAGGAGATGCTCGACCGCTTTCATATTCTCTATGAAGTGAAGGCGGGGCGTACCGCCAAGCGGAACACCTATATCATCGAGGAGAGCGATGTCCCCTGCAACGAGGTGCTCTCCTATTATGTGAAAGAGAGATGGATTTTTGACCAACGCAACTCCTGCACCTATCCGGTTATCGAAGCCATCTGTCCAGTACTGCACCGGGTCGGTGATTTTGGCGGGGAAGCCGTCCGCTACCCCATGTTTTGGGCCAAGTACGAGGACATACAACCCTTCCTGGCGCAGCACTATATCTTCACCAGCAATCTGAACAATATACAGAACTATACCTACGAGGATTTCTTCAAACTGCGTCTCTTCAAGGGGGATATTTACAAGACGCAAAACCTGCGGAACATGTCTCTCGTGCAACTCTATGCTACTCCCGAAGCGCAGGACAGTGCCCGCCAGGCGATAGAGCAGCAACTCCGGCAATTCGACAAGAGCTTGTGGGTAGCCGAAGAGGAGACAACCTCCTCTCGGGCCAAGAAGAAGGCCGAAACACCGGCGGTCGAGGAGAAGGGAACCGAGACGAAACCGGCGGACAAGACTGTGACTGCCTCTACTCGCTCCTCTCGGGGAAGCTCCTCAACCTCGAAAAGCAGTTCGTCATCTACCAAAACGACAAAATCCAAATCATCGACAAGCAGCAGCCGTAGCTCCTCCTCCGCTCCTACCTACTCGGTACGTCGTACTCGGTAAGGGAGTTGAGCCTACCGACTCACAGCAGTTGGCGACAGAAGAAGTCGATAAATCGTTTATACAGGTGCGGACGGGCATTTCCACCGGAAATGCTATGGCTACGGTCGGTATACATCTGCAACTCGAACATCTTGTCTGCAGCGACCAACGAATCTATA
>JAJQIP010000145.1:3387-6915 GCA_021199145.1 Porphyromonadaceae bacterium
GGCATCGATATAACGGAGGGTATTGGTGTAGTGCACATTGTCATCGCCTGTGCCGGCGACAATCAACAGATTACCCGAAAGCTCTTTAGCTCGGTTTAACGGCGAGGCGGCATCATACCCCTCGCTGTTTTCTTGGGGAGTAGACATGTACCGCTCGGTATAGATACTGTCATAAAACCTCCAATCGGTTACGGGGGCAATCGCCACTCCCGCTTTGTAAAGGGTGTCCATCGACAGGACCATCAAGGTGGTGAAGCCGCCGAAACTCCATCCCCAAATAGCCAACCGCTGGGGGTCGACATAGGGCTGGGCCGCCATGTAACGGGCGGCGGCTATCTGGTCTTGTGCCTCTTGTATGCCCAACTTCCGATAGGTACAGCTCCTGAAAGCCACGCCTCGTCCACCGGTGCCACGCCCGTCGACACAAGCCACGATAATGCCATGGGGGACAAGGGCTTGCTGCCAGTCAACACTGCCCCAAGCATCTACGACCTGCTGTGAACCGGGACCGCTGTACTGCATCATCACCACCGGATAGCGGTGGGTCGAGTCGAAATCGACCGGCTTCATCAGGAAACCGTTCAAGGTCTCTCCGTCTTCTGTTTCAAAGGTAAAGAACTCCTTAGGTATCAACTTCTCCACCGGATATCCGGCGTTATCTTCGAGCGTCCGCACCACCAGTTGCCGTTTCACGTCGTTGAGTTGATACACGGGAGGTTGCCCGGCATTGCTGTATTGGCTGATATAGTAAGTGCAGGAAGGATTGAACCACGCTGTCTGGGTACCTCGCTCCAGTGAGAGCTTACGGCATTTTCCCCGTTTGTCAACGCAATAGACGGCTCGGTACAACGGTCCCTCCTCGTCCGATTGGTAATAGACATTTCCCTTCTCGTCCCGGCCATAATAGTCCGTCACCTCCCAGTCGCCCGAAGTCACCGCACGTTGCAGTATTCCGTCATAGCCGTATTGATAGAGATGGCGGTATCCGGTCCGTTCGGAAAAGACCAAGAAACAGTCGGGACAGAAAATGGCCGAGGTGAGGTCATTCTCGTTGATATAGGTGTCTGTCTGCTCTTCATAGAGGGTCCTCACCGTATTGTCATGCGGACTCACAGCCAACAGGCGCAGACGGTTCTGCAAACGGTTGAGAGCCGTGACAACCCATTCACCAGTCGAGGGAATGACCGTCAGAGCCGGCAGATAACTCTCCGCATCTACGGGAAGGGCGATGGTCTCCGCACTGTCTGCCTCTTCCCGCCATACTCGGAAAGAGACAAGGCTGTTGTCAGCCCCCGCCACGGGATATTTGAATCCGGCATAACGGGGATAGACCTCCTGCGGATCTTCATAGCGACCCGACAGGGAACAGAACCATTGCATGGGGTACTCCTGCACACGGCTCTCGTCGGTGCGGACAAAGCCCAAGGCTCGGCTATCGGGTGACCAGACCATCAGGCGGGTTTGGGCGAACTCCTCTTCATAGACCCAGTCGGTAATTCCGTTGAGTATCCTGTTTTTTTCTCCGTCACGAGTGACCTCCCGTTCCGTCCCGTCTGACAGATTCTTCACATAGATATTGTTCTCATGCACAAAAGCTACCCGTGAGCCGTCAGGGGAGAGCAACGCCGCCTGTTGTTTGGGAAAGCGGTCGGAGATAGCTTGCAAAGTATCGCTCTTCACCGGCGAGAAATAGTAGGCGGCTCGGAACGACCGACGGTAAATCATCTCGGCACCGGTGAACACCAGCAGCGATTTCTCGTCTCCGCTCAGGGAATAACCGCCAATCCGTTCGATAGCACTCGTCTCCACCTTGTTCACATCCAGCAGGGTATCGACGGCCTCTCCCGTAGCATAGGCATAGCGCACGATGCAGGTACGGTCAGGCGACAGGCAGGTGTAATGCACCCCGTCGGCCGAGGGGGTGATGCCGACAATCGACCGGGGACGGAATTCTCCCGAAAAAAGATCCTCTACAGTAAGGGAACGGGCGGGCACGACGCACGTCAGCAGACATGCTATCCCACCTATTTTCAGCAAACTCTTTTTCATAGCCAAAGTTCTGTTTTCGCAAAAATAGTGAATTGACCCTAAAGAGAAAAATTTCGGGGACAAATCGGCCGGAGAGCTCTGAATTTTTCTATTTTTGCATAACTGGACGAAATAGCGTATGGATTACGGATTTATAAAAGTGGCGACGGCCATTCCCTCTTGTCGGGTGGCCGATTGCCGGTTCAACAGCGAACAGATTATCAGTCTCCTCCAAGAGGCCGACCAACAAGAGGTTGAAATCACCCTCTTCCCCGAACTCTGTGTCACGGGCTACACCTGTGGTGACCTGTTCGGCCAGCCGCTTCTCCTTCAAGAGGCCGAGCAGGCCCTGTTGCATATTGTCGAGGCGACTCGTGAAAGAGAGACGTTGGCCATTGTCGGTTGTCCGCTTACGCAAGGTAACCGACTCTTCAATACGGCGGTGGTCATAGGGAGAGGTGTCGTCTATGGCATCGTACCCAAAAGCCACCTGCCCAACTACAAGGAGTTTTACGAGCGGCGTTGGTTCTGTCCCGCCTCAGAGAGCGGACAGGAGACTATCCGTTGTGGGGCTCAGGAGGTTCCCTTCGGCACTCGGTTGCTCTTCACTTCGGGGGAAGTGTCGTTGGCGATAGAGCTGTGTGAAGATATGTGGACGGCCATACCTCCCTCCTCCTACCACGCCCTACACGGGGCCAATATCTTGGCCAACCTCTCGGCCAGCGACGAGGTGGTAGGGAAACACGAATATTTGCGGGGACTGGTTGCCCAGCAATCGGCCCGCACGGTGTCGGCCTATCTCTACGCTTCGGCCGGAGGGGGCGAATCGTCCACCGACCTGGTCTTCGGGGGGAACGGCATCATCTCGGAGAATGGCATCATCTTGGCCGAAAGCCGGCGGTTTGCCGACTCCTCCCAACTCATCACCACCGAAATCGATATCGAACGTCTGATGAACGAACGACGGGGCAATACCGGATTTTGTAACGAAACGACCGAGGACTCCTATCGCACTATTCCCGTACGTCTCCCCAACTATGCGTTGACTCGGCTTGACCGGACGGTAGACCCCCACCCCTTCATCCCACAAGTCGACCGGCTGCGGGATGAACGGTGCGAAGAGATTTTCAACATACAGGTCTCCGGACTGGTCAAACGGCTACGCCACACGGGGGCGAAGAGTGCCGTTGTAGGTATCTCCGGCGGACTCGACTCCACCCTGGCTCTGTTGGTGACGGCCAAGGCGTTCGACCGGCTGGGCCTCTCCCGCCGACAAATCCAAGGCATCACCATGCCGGGCTTCGGCACGACCGACCGCACCTATCGCAATGCGCTCGACCTGATTCGCTCATTGGGAGTGACGCTGCGGGAAATTAGCATCAAAGAGGCCTGTACGCAACATTTCAAGGATATCGGCCACGACATATCCCTTCACGACGTCACCTACGAGAACAGCCAGGCTCGGGAACGGACCCAGATTCTGATGGACATTGCCAACCA
>JAJQIP010000088.1:0-19121 GCA_021199145.1 Porphyromonadaceae bacterium
GGCATACAGGCCGACCTGAAAACCATGTCGGCGTTGGGAGTATACGGAATGTCGGTCATCACGGCCGTTACCGCCCAAAACACCTGCGGGGTAAGGGATATTGAGGCGGTCTCTCCCCGACTGGTAAAAGCCCAGATGGAGGCGGTACTCTCCGACATTCCCTGTGAGGCGGTGAAAATAGGGATGCTCTTCTCCCCAGAGAATATCAACGTGGTCGTTGAGCTGTTGGAAAAATATGCCCCTCGGTTCGTCATTGTCGACCCTGTACTCCTCTCCACCCATGGGGACCGGCTATACAAGGGAGAGGCGATTACCTCCCTTCTCCGAGAAAGGCTCTTCCCCCTATCGACACTCATCACCCCCAATACCGAAGAGGCGACAGCCCTCACCGGCATCCCCATACAGGGTGAAAAAGAGATCCGCCTTGCCGGAGCCTCCCTCCTGCAAACCGGCTGTGGAGCCGTCCTCATCAAAGGCGGGCATCTGTCCGGAAAAGAGATGTGCGACACCCTCTTCCGTCCCGACAAGGCACCTCAGCGGTTCACCGGAGAAAAAATCGAGACCGTCAATACGCACGGGACAGGCTGCTCCCTCTCCTCGGCGATTGCCTCCTATCTGGCTTTAGGAGAAGGGCTGGAAAAAGCCGTGGCACGGGCCAAGAAATTCGTCTACGAAGGATTACGGGCAGGAGCCGATGTAATCGTCGGGAAAGGGCACGGACCGATAAACCACCTCTTCCGTCCGCAACCGCTACAAATCTTAACAGAAACTTAATACCAACCTAAACCGAGAAAAAATGTCCATGAAGATTTATTTAAACCGGCAAGAAATCTACGTAGGAAGCAGATGTACCCTCAAAGAGCTGCTCTTGGGCCAAAGCATCACCCCCGAAGGGATTGCCATCGCCGTAAACAACCGAGTTATCCGTAAAGAGGATTGGGCGGATACCTTTCTGTCGAACAACGACAAAGTGATGGTCATCCATGCCTCCTACGGAGGATAATCTCTACAGTTCCACATTTTCCCCATACGCATGAAACGGATAGGTCTTACCACCGGAACCCTCTTTGACAGCGAAGCGGAACTGATTGTCCTGCTGTTGGATAACGGACTTGACAGGGTGCATATACGCAAACCGGAATGTTCGGCGGAGGAGATGGCAAGGCTCCTACGACAGATTCCCGACAGCTACTATCCCCGCCTAATCCTGCACAGCCACTTCGAATTGGCCGCCACCTATCCGATAGGCGGAGTGCATCTCAACCGGCACAATCCCGTCCCACCGAAAGGATTCCGAGGACTCATAGGCCGCTCCTGCCACAGTCTGGAGGAGGTCGCTAAAAGCGGCGATACCGATTACTGTTTCTTAAGTCCTATCTACGACAGCATCTCCAAACCCGGGTATGACTCGCACTTCCCTCTCGACACTTTGGTAGCCGCCCGTAAGGAGGGCATCCTTACCGACCGTGTATACGCCCTCGGCGGCATCACCCCCCGCCACCTGCCCCAACTGCAGGAATTGGGGTTCGGAGGGGCCGCCCTATTGGGTTATCTGTGGAGAGACAAGAGTCAGAAGGGGATAGAAACCTGCCTACGGGAACTCTCACAAGTAAGGCTATGAATCGCATGAAGATGTTGCAGTTTATCACCTACGCCAACGGGAAATATACCCACTACACCTCGGCAGGAACGGCTCTCGAAGGGGGGTGCCGTTGGATACAGCTACGCATGAAAGAGGCGGACGACGAGGAGATTCTCTCCGTCGCCATTCCCCTACGGGCATTATGCACGCAATATGGGGCGACTTTCATCCTCGACGACAAGGTGCATCTAGTACAGGCCTGTAAAGCCGACGGGGTCCACCTCGGAAAAAGTGATATGCCCCCCGTCCAGGCCCGAGCTCTCCTGGGGGAAAAGGCCATCATCGGCGGAACGGCCAACACGATGGAGGATATTGAGGCATTGGTGGCGGCCGGAGTCGACTATATCGGATTGGGACCGTTCCGGTTCACCGAGACGAAAAAGAAGCTGAGTCCGATTCTCGGACTGGAGGGCTACCGACGTATCCTGCGGCAATACAAAGAGAAAGGATACACCGTTCCCCTTGTCGCCATCGGGGGCATCACCCTGCGTGACATACCCGAACTGATGGCTACGGGGATAAACGGCATCGCCCTATCGGGCGGCATTTTACAGGCCGCCAATCCCATAGAGGAAACCCGAAAAATCATTCATTGTATAAATAACAGCAACTTATGAGTAACTTGATTATTGGAGGCAGAGAATTCAAATCACGCCTATTTATCGGAACGGGAAAATTCAGTTCGAATGACCTGATGCAACAGGCTATCCTGGCGTCAGAGAGTGAAATGGTAACCGTCGCCATGAAACGGGTGGACACGGCCAATCCCCAGCAAGACGACATTCTCGCCCATATTCGGAAAAAGGAGATACAACTGCTGCCCAACACGTCCGGTGTGCGGGATGCCGAAGAGGCGGTACTGGCGGCACAACTGGCTCGGGAAGCCTTCGGGACGGACTTTATCAAACTGGAAATCCATCCCGACCCGAAATATCTCTTCCCCGACCCCATAGAGACCCTGAAAGCGACGGAACAGCTCGTCAAGATGGGTTTTACGGTACTACCCTACATACAGGCCGACCCCGTGTTGTGCAAACGTCTGGAAGAGGCCGGTGCAGCTACCGTCATGCCCTTGGGAGCCCCTATCGGGACAAACAAAGGACTGCGTACCCGAGATATGCTTGAAATCATCATTGCGGAGAGCCGAGTGCCTGTCGTTGTCGATGCGGGTATCGGCGCACCCTCTCATGCCGCAGAAGCAATGGAAGCAGGAGCGGATGCCGTACTGGTAAACACGGCCATTGCAGTGGCCGGAGACCCCGTCGAAATGGCCATTGCCTTCAAAGAGGCGGTCATTGCGGGCCGCAGGGCTTATGAAGCCGGACTGGGCACACGCAGTGACCGTGCCGTGGCCAGTAGCCCCCTCACCTCCTTTTTAGACTAAATAAACAGCCGACCCATGAAAAAAGAGAGTACAAGACATACCTATCCCGGTTCGGAGAAAATCTATCTCCCGGGCAAACTGCACGACATACGGGTAGCCATGCGCCAAGTGAATCTCACCGACACGGTGACGATTGTCAACGGGGAACGACGGGTGAGAAAGAACGACCCGGTATATGTGTACGACACAAGCGGCGTATATACCGACCCCACTGTGGAAATTGACCTTGAAAAGGGACTGCCCCGCCTACGGGAAGAGTGGATTACCCGACGGGGTGACGTGGAGCAGTTGCCGGACTTCACGTCGGAGTACGGCCGTCTGCGACAGGCGGATAAACAGCTCGACACTATCCGGTTCAAACAGATACACCGGCCCTACCGAGCCAAAAAGGGACGGGAAATCACCCAGATGTACTATGCCCGACAAGGCATCATCACCCCGGAGATGGAATACGTGGCCATCCGAGAGAACCTGCAGAACGAGGCATTGGGCATCGACACCCCCATCACCCCGGAATTCGTCCGGAACGAGGTGGCCTGCGGACGAGCCATTATCCCCGCCAACATCAACCATCCCGAAGCGGAACCGATGATTATAGGGCGGAACTTCCTGGTGAAACTCAATACGAACATCGGGAATTCGGCTCTCTCGTCAAGCATCGAGGAGGAGGTGGACAAAGCCATGTGGAGCTGTTATTGGGGAGGAGATACGCTGATGGACCTCTCGACAGGTGACCACATACACGAGACTCGGGAGTGGATAATCCGGAACTGTCCCGTACCGATGGGGACTGTCCCCATTTACCAGGCCCTTGAGAAGGTGAACGGCGTGGCGGAAGAACTCTCCTGGGAAATCTATCGGGACACCCTCATCGAACAGTGCGAACAAGGCGTGGACTATTTCACCATACATGCCGGGGTATTGAAAGAGCATGCCAAATGGATTGGCGAACGGCTTACGGGGATTGTCTCCCGAGGAGGGTCCATTCTGTCCAAATGGTGTGCGATTCATAACGAAGAGAATTTCCTCTACACCCATTTCGACGAGATATGTGAAATCGTCAAGCAATACGATGTGGCGCTTTCGTTAGGAGACGGCATGCGCCCCGGCTCGATACACGACGCCAACGACCGTTCCCAATTCCTCGAACTCGACGTGTTGGGCGAACTTACCCAAAAGGCCTGGGCGCACAACGTGCAGGTAATCATTGAAGGGCCCGGACATGTCCCCATGCAAAAAATCCGGGAGAACATGGAACGGCAGCTCACCTCCTGCCACGAAGCCCCCTTCTACACCCTCGGCCCATTAACGACCGATATCGCTCCCGGGTACGACCACATCACCTCGGCGATTGGGGCGGCACAAATTGCCTGGTTAGGGACTGCCATGATCTGTTACGTCACGCCTAAGGAACATTTAGGTCTGCCCAATCGAGAAGACGTGCGCAACGGGGTCATCGCCTATAAAATCGCCGCCCATGCCGCCGACATTGCCAAAGGGCATCCGGGGGCCATTGTCCGAGACAACGCCTTGAGCAAAGCCCGCTTCGAGTTCCGCTGGAAAGACCAGTTCAACCTCTCTCTCGACCCCGAAAGGGCGTTGGCCTACTACAAGGAGGGGTCAAAAAATGACGGGGAGTATTGCACCATGTGCGGACCGAACTTCTGTGCCATGCGCATCAGTCAGAGTCTCAAAGATTGTGTCGATAAACAGGAAAAATAAACTTTGAAGAGAATAGAAAATGCTGTTTTCAGAAGAATTAAATAACTATTCGTGGGAGGAAATCACGCAAAAGATATATGCCAAGAGCACCGAAGAGGTTGCCCGAGCCTTGGCCAAAGAGCATCTGCAAATCGATGACTTCATGGCGTTGATATCCCCGGCGGCTGACCGCTATCTGGAGGAGATGGCCGCCCGTAGCCGCATGTATACCCAACAACGTTTCGGCAAGACCATCAGCATGTATATTCCGCTGTACATCACCAACTCGTGTACCAACTTCTGCGTCTATTGCGGATTTAACCACAACAATCCGATTACCCGCATTATCCTCTCGGAGGAGGAGATTGCCGAGGAGTGCAAGGCCATACGCCGACTGGGTCCTTTTGAAAATCTGCTTATCGTGACGGGAGAAAATCCGCATGCGGCAGGGGTCGATTATATCGAAAGGGCTTTACAGATAGCCCGCCCCTACTTCTCGAACCTCACCATCGAAGTGATGCCCCTGAAAAGCGAGGAGTACAGCCGGCTCACTCATGTGGGATTGAACGGCGTGGTCTGCTTCCAAGAGACCTACCACAGGGAACGGTACAAAGTGTACCACCCGAAAGGAATGAAGTCGAACTTCGAATGGAGGGTCAACGGATTTGACCGCATGGGACAAGCCGGAGTCCACAAGATAGGATTAGGCGTACTCATCGGACTGGAGGAGTGGCGGACCGACATCACCTTTATGGCGATACATCTGCAATACCTCCGCAAAAAATATTGGAAGACCCGTTACAGCGTCAATTTCCCCCGTCTGCGTCCCTCGAAAGGGAACTTCCAACCCAACGTCATCATGAGTGACCGGCAACTGGCCCAGACGATTTTCGCTTTCCGCCTATTCGACCACGATGTCGACATCTCCATATCGACACGGGAGAACCCCCGTTTCCGTGACCATATCCTGACCTTGGGCGCCACCTCGTTAAGTGCCGGCTCCAAAACCGAACCAGGGGGCTATTTCACCCATCCGCAAGCGTTGGAGCAATTTACGGTAAGCGACGACCGTACTCCGAATGAGGTGGAAACGGCCATCAAAAAGGCGGGGTATGAAACGGTGTGGAAAGATTGGGACCGCATATTCGACTAAAAGGGAAATAAAATGGAGTACACCGAACGCTATGCCCGACAAATCATGCTGCCGGAAGTGGGACTTGCCGGTCAAAAGAGGTTGTCGCAAGGCTCCGCCCTACTGGTGGGAGCCGGCGGACTGGGTTCGCCTATCGCCCTATACCTCTGTTCGGCAGGTATCGGACGATTGGGCATTATCGACGGAGACAGGGTATCGGAGAACAACTTGCAGCGCCAGATACTCTATACCGAAGAGGAGGTAGGACTTCCGAAAGTCGATTGCGCCAAACGCTCTTTGGCAAAGCATAACAGTGCCTGTACGATAGAGACCTATCCCTGTTTTCTGACCGAGGAGAACGGAGAGGAAATCATCGGCAAATACGATATTGTCGTAGACGGGTGCGATAACTATGCCACCCGCTACCTTATAGACGAGGAGTGCTACCGGCTGCACAAGCCGTACGTCTATGGATCCATCAACGGATTCTGCGGACAGGTATCCGTGTTTGACGGAGAAAAAGGTAAACGGTACGCCCGACTCTACCCCGACCGCTCCTACTTACTGTCCCGGCCCAAAGAGCCGATAGGCCTTATAGCCCCTATAGCGGCTGTCATCGGCAGCATCGAAGCGGCCGAAGTCATCAAACTCCTTACGGGTTGCGGAGAACCGCTTTATAATAAACTTTTTACCTTAGATTTAAAAACGATGGAAAGTGTCACGCTTGACCTATAAGGGGACACACGACACGATGAAGCCTATAAAATAGCGGAGAAATCTTGCAGGAACCGATTTTTTTTCACACATTCGCTCTACGATTTCATCAGGAAATTGACATTTATGAGAAAACTTCACATTATCGTCTGTTTAGGGGGACTATTTTCCCTTTCACTCTTGACCGCCCAGGCTGATGAAGGGATGTGGCTGCTCCCCTTGCTAAAACAACAGAACATCGAACAGATGAAGGGGCTCGGCCTCGAAATCTGTGCGGAAGACATTTATAACCCCGACTCTGTTTCGCTAAAAGATGCCGTGGTCATATTCGGGAACGGCTGTACCGGTGAAGTGATTTCTCCCCAAGGACTGGTACTGACCAATCATCATTGCGGATACAACTATATTCAAGCCCATAGTTCAGTCGATAATGACTTGCTTACCAACGGCTTTTGGGCGAGAAACCGGAGTGAGGAACTGCCCAATCCGGGCCTTACCGTAACCTTTATCGATAAAATCGAAGAGGTGACTGACTATGTCGAAGAGGAGTTGGAAAAAGATACCAGCAACATCGAAATGAAGTATCTCAACACGAAATTTCTCAACTCATTGGCGGAAAAGCGTGTCGGGGAGGAATTTCTGAAAGACAATCCGGGGACAAGCGTCATTATAAAGCCATTCTACGGAGGGAACCGTTTCTATATGTTCACCCAAAAGATCTATTCCGATGTGCGTTTAGTCGGTGCACCCCCCTCTTCCATCGGGAAATTCGGAGCGGACACCGACAACTGGTCCTGGCCCCGACATGCAGGTGATTTCTCCCTATTCCGCATTTACGCCGACAGTCTCGGTAATCCTGCCCCCTACGATACCTGCAATATTCCCCTTCAACCCAAGAAATATTTCAGCCTTACCACTCATGGCGTAGAAGAAAACGACTTCGTCATGCTTCTGGGATTCCCCGGCAGCACCCATCATTTCTACACCCCCATCGAAGTGGAAGAGCAGAAAAATATCGATAACCGCATACGCATCGCCGTACGAGACCTACGCCAACGGATTCTTTTGGATGCCATGCTCGCCGACCCGGAAGTCCGCATACAATATGCCGGGAAATATGCCACCTCAACCAACAGCTACAAAAGCAGCAAAGGGATGAATATCATGATTGACCGGCAATTTACACTATACCTGAAGGAACGGCAGATGAACGACCTCCTCAATTGGGGATGGGACAACGACATACAGACCTATCGGGAGTCGGTTGACATCATCGCAAATGAAATAAAGAGTCGGGCGCAGCTAAAAACACGCTTGCAATACTTGACCGAAGCCCTATGGATAGGGACGGAGTTCAGTCATGTGCCGACATCCTTTGAAGAGCTGAAAGCGGGAATCAACAGCACCAATCCGACCGTGCGTAAAACCGCCTTGGAGAAATTTGACAGCCTCTATTACGGATTTTACGATAAAGATTACGCTCCCGAAGTTGACTGCAGGGTATCCAAGGCCATGTTGAAAATGTATGCCGACAGCATCGCCCCGGAATATTATCCGACATTTTTCAAAACCATCCGGAAAAACTACAAGAACAATATCGATAAATACGTAAACCACCTGTTTAAAAATTCCTTGTTCGTCAACCCCTCTAAATACGAAAAGTGGAAGCAGCACCCGAATATTAAAAAGGTGGAAAAAGATGAGATGGTACAATACGCCCGTTCGGTCAAGGCGGAAATACAACGCCTACGTAAAGCGTTGATTCCAAGTGAAAACGAAATAGCGAACGCCACAAAAGAGTATATCGCCGGATTGTTGGCCCTGCATGCGGAGAAGCCGAACTACCCCGATGCCAACTTCACTTTACGCCTCTCGTACGGACAGATAAAATCCTTCTCCCCCGCCAACGCCATAATCTATAACTTTGAAACGACGCTCGACGGCGTGATGGAAAAAGAGGATTCCTCGAACTGGGAATTTGTGGTCGACAAAAAATTAAAGGAGCTGTACCAACAAAAAGATTTCGGCCGTTACTCCGATAAGGAGGGAAAAATGCCTGTCGATTTCATCGCCAATACCCATACGACAGGGGGAAATTCGGGCAGCCCTGTACTCAATGGCCGAGGCGAATTGGTAGGAATCAATTTTGACCGCAATTGGGAAGGCATCGCAGGGGATATCCAATACCAAGACCGGTATCAACGCTCCATTATCACCGACATACGGTATGTTCTCTTTATCATAGACAAATATGCCAATGCGGATTACCTGCTCGATGAAATGACTATCAACCCCTAATAAATATCGGCCGACTGTACCAACAACGGTGATATAATCAGTAAAAAATAGAGGGATATCCAGCAGTGGATAGCCCTCTATTTTTAAATCCTTTAAGCCGAAAATGCTTACTTTACGGCAACGACTTCAATCTCGACCAAAGCCCCTTTCGGTAGTTCTTTGACGGCGACCGCCGAACGGGCAGGATAAGCCCCCTTGAACTGTGAGGCATACACTTCGTTCATCGGACCGAAAAGGGACATATCCGCTAAAAAGACGGTTGTCTTTACGATATTCTCAAACGAGAATCCCGCTTCTGAAAGGACAGCCTGCAAATTGACAAAGACCTGCAAGGTCTGCTCTTTAATGCCCCCGGGAACAAATTGCGAGGTTGCCGGGTCAATGGGAATCTGGCCCGAGGTAAAAAGCATGTTACCGACTTGTATAGCTTGGCTGTACGGACCAATAGCCACCGGTGCAGACGGTGTCGCAATAATAGTTTTCATACGAATAAAATTAGAATTAGGTTACAAAGGTAGCACAAAGGGGAATAAAGGCAAATTTATTTCCGCCATTCAGGAGAGAACGACGCTCAGATTTTGAATTTTTTGGGAATTGGAACAGCCTTTAAAAAATCGTTTGCGGCTCCGAATAAAAAATCCTCCTGAGCCTATAAAACAAGGCTGTTTTTACGGGTATATCTTCAAATAAAAATCTGAAACACAAATACCTGCGACAAATTAGGAAGGGCCAGCCAAAAAAGAACAATTTTTACTTCTCTCATTTTTGCAAAAAATGTATCTTTACAGCAATTAAAAGGGTAAATCTATAAAAAACAAGCATGTATTTATTAGGATATGATATAGGCAGTTCATCGGTAAAGGCATCGCTCATTGATGCCTTTACCGGTATGTGCATTGCCAGTGATTTTTCTCCCAAACAAGAGATGGAGATTATCGCCTGTAAAACGGGTTGGGCGGAACAAGACCCGGAATGTTGGTGGGAAAATCTTCAAGCCGCTACCCGTTCGGTACTCAATCAGGCGGCCATTGACGGGTCGGAGATAAAGGCCATCGGCATCTCTTACCAGATGCACGGCCTCATTGTGATAGACAAAAACAAGAAAGTGCTGCGCCCTGCCATTATCTGGTGCGACAGTCGTGCGGTACCTTACGGGGAAAAGGCGTTTAAAACCTTAGGCGAGAAATTTTGCCTGGAACACCTGCTCAACTCACCGGGGAATTTCACGGCCTCAAAATTGGCTTGGATTCGGGAAAACGAACCGGATATTTTCGAGAAGATTGATAAAATCATGTTGCCGGGCGACTATATCGCCATGCGGCTGACCGGAGAAGTGTGCACTACTGTTTCGGGACTTTCGGAAGGGATTTTCTGGGATTTCAAGAACGAGTGCCTCTCCAAAGAACTTCTCTCCTACTACGGATTTGATGAGAGCCTTTTCGCCAAAATCGTCCCGACCTTCGGAGTACAAGGAGCCGTCAGTTCCGTTGCCGCCCAAGCATTAGGCCTTACCGCAGGTACGCCCGTCACCTATCGTGCCGGTGACCAACCCAACAACGCCTTATCGCTCAACGTGTTCAATCCGGGGGAAATCGCTTCGACAGCCGGCACATCAGGAGTTGTATACGGTATTAACGGGTCGGTCAATTACGACCCCTTGTCACGGGTCAATACATTCGCCCATGTCAATCACAAAAAGGGTCAGACCCGATTGGGCGTCTTGCTCTGCATCAACGGCACAGGAATTCTCAACTCCTGGATAAAACGGAATATCGCCCCGGAAAATGTCTCTTACGCCAATATGAACCTGCTTGCCTCTCAAGTAGACATCGGTTGTGACGGGGTAAGTATCGTACCTTTCGGTAACGGAGCGGAACGGATTTTACAGAACAAGGGTGTCGGAGCCTCTATCCACGGACTGAACTACAATCGACACAACCGTTTCCACCTGATGCGTGCCGCCCAAGAGGGGATTGTCTTCTCTTTCAAATACGGTATGGAAATCATGCAGGAAATCGGCATTGATATCCGCACCATAAAGGCCGGACATGCGAATATGTTCCTCAGCCCCATCTTCCGGGACACATTGGCGGGGGTGACCGAAGCGGTTATCGAACTGTACGATACAGACGGCTCCGTAGGTGCCGCCAAGGGAGCAGGCATCGGCGTAGGCTTCTACAAATCGACCGAAGAGGCCTTCTCCTCATTGAAAAAAATACAAGTCATCGAACCTGAAACCAAAAACATCCCGGCATACCAAGAAGCCTATGCCCGTTGGAAAAACATCGTAGAAAATCTTATAAAATAATCTCAATAGAACAACTATTATGGCAACAAAAGAGTATTTTCCTCAAATAGGAAAAATCAAATTCGAAGGGAAAGAGAGTAAAAACCCGTTAGCATTCCGCTACTATGACCCTGAAAAAGTGATAAACGGAAAGAAAATGAAAGATTGGCTGCGCTTCTCTATGGCGTGGTGGCATACACTCGGTGCTGAGGGAGGAGACCAATTTGGCGGAGGTACGAAGAAATTCCCGTGGAATACCGGAGCTACCCCGTTGGAACGGGCCAAAAATAAAATGGATGCCGGTTTTGAATTCATGCAGAAAATGGGAATAGAATTCTTCTGTTTCCACGATGTGGACCTCATCGATGAAGCCAGTACCATTGAAGAGTATGAGGCCAACATGAAAGCCATTGTCGCATATGCCAAACAAAAACAGGCCGAGACAGGCATCAAACTGTTATGGGGAACCGCCAATGTCTTCGGTCATGCCCGTTATATGAACGGGGCGGCTACCAATCCCGACTTCAACGTTGTGGCTCGTGCGGCTGTACAGATTAAAAACGCCATTGATGCCACCATCGAATTGGGTGGAACAAACTATGTATTCTGGGGAGGACGTGAAGGATATATGTCTCTGCTCAACACCGACCAAAAACGGGAAAAGGAACATCTGGCCATGATGCTTACTATAGCCCGTGACTATGCCCGGGCTAAAGGGTTCAAAGGCACCTTCCTCGTTGAGCCTAAACCCATGGAGCCGATGAAACACCAATATGACGTGGATACCGAAACGGTGGTCGGCTTTTTGAAGGCGCATAATCTGGACAAGGATTTCAAAGTGAATATCGAGGTAAACCATGCGACCTTGGCCGGACATACATTTGAACACGAACTGGCTGTAGCCGTAGACAACAACATGTTAGGCTCCATCGACGCCAATCGGGGGGATTACCAGAACGGTTGGGATACCGACCAATTCCCCATCGACAACTACGAACTGACACAGGCTATGATGCAGATTATCCGCAACGGTGGTCTCGGTAACGGAGGAACCAATTTCGATGCCAAAACCCGTCGTAATTCAACCGATTTGGAGGATATCTTCATCGCACACATTTCGGGTATGGACGCTATGGCACATGCCCTGGAGAGTGCGGCTGCATTGCTCAACGAATCGCCTTACTCAAAAATGCTGGCCGACCGCTACGCATCGTTCGATGCCGGCAATGGCAAGAAATTCGAAGAGGGCAAACTCACTCTGGAGGAGGTAGTCGCTTATGCCAAAGCAAACGGTGAGCCGAAACAGATCAGCGGGAAACAAGAGCTGTATGAGGCCATTGTCAATATGTACTGCTAATCTGTCTCCAAATGATTAAAAGTGATTAGTGGCAGCTGGAGTTGCCACTAATCATGTATTATAATCAACCCAATAATACCTCTATATCATGAATTACACAGAAAAAGGCGATAAGCTCTATCTGTTCTCTATCGTCATGGTAGCAGTCATAGGGGGACTGCTATTCGGATACGATACGGCGGTTATCTCCGGTGCGGAAAAGGGGCTGCAAGCTTTCTTCATGGGAGCAAAAGATTTCGCCTACACCGATGCCATACACGGCATTACCTCTTCCAGCGCTTTAATCGGTTGCATCATCGGAAGTGCCCTTTCAGGTCTTTTCGCCTCGAATTTCGGCCGGAAAAAGTCACTCTTCATTGCCGGTATCCTCTTCTTCCTCTCAGCGTTGGGTTCGTACCATCCCGAATTCCTCTTCTTTGACTATGGGGTCCCCTCCTACTCTCTGCTCATTACCTTCAATCTTTACCGTGTTCTGGGAGGTATCGGAGTAGGTCTGGCATCGGCCATATGTCCTATGTACATCGCTGAAATCGCACCGAGTAGCATACGAGGCACCTTGGTTTCCTGGAACCAATTCGCCATTATCTTCGGTCAGTTGGTGGTCTATTTTGTCAACTTCCTCATTTTAGGCGACCACATCAATCCTGTCATTAAAGTGGTTGACGGAGTGAATCAAATCTTCAATCCGGGAGATTCCCTTTGGGTGACGGAGACCGGATGGCGGCTGATGTTCGTAAGTGAGGCTGTACCTGCAGGATTATTTGCCCTACTCGTACTGTTGGTACCGGAAACGCCCCGTTATCTCGCCTTGACTGGTCGTGATGAAAAAGCCCTTTCGGTATTGGGACGTATCAACGGTATAGCCCAAGCCCGTACCATCTTGGCTGAAATCAAGGCGACGGCCCAGGAAAAAACCGAAAAGCTCTTCACCTACGGTTGGCTGGTCATTTTCATCGGCATTATGCTCAGTGTTTTCCAACAAGCTGTAGGAATCAACGCCGTGCTCTATTTCGCTCCCCGCATATTTGACAGTATGGGGATGGGTAACCCGATGGTACAGACTGTCATCATGGGCATTGTCAATATATCGTTTACGCTTGTCGCCGTATTTACAGTTGAAAAATTAGGGCGCAAACCGTTGTTGATATCCGGTTCTATCGGTATGGCCATAGGCGCATTCTTAGTAGCTCTGTGCAACATCGTCGTATTGCCGCCACTGGTATCGGTCATCAGCATCATGATTTATTCGGCTTCGTTCATGTTCTCCTGGGGTCCTATCTGCTGGGTCTTGATTGCCGAAATCTTCCCCAACACCATACGGGGAGCGGCAGTTGCCATTGCGGTAGCGTTCCAATGGATTTTCAACTTTATCGTATCTTCGACATTCGTACCGATGTACAACATGAGAGTGGGCGATATGGGCGATAAATTCGGACATATGTTCGCCTATGCCCTGTATGGCATCATCTGTGTCATCGCCGCTATCTTTGTCTGGAAACTCGTTCCCGAGACCAAAGGAAAGACGCTTGAAGACATGAGCAACTTATGGCGGAAAAAGGGGAAAGGGAGTAAAAAATAAAATTCTCCTTGTCTATAAATGAAAGGGACTGGAAAATTTCCGGTCCCTTTCATTATTTTATAGGCTGACATTGAGGGTTACGGTACGGCCAAAAGGGGTAAAGGCGATTCGCATAAGTTTGAAATGCTGCCGGCCAAAAGGAATCCCGACAAGCGTAATACACAACAACAATCCCCAAAAGAAGTGGCTCAACCCAATCCATAAGCCCCCTATAAAAAACCAGATGAAATTCATCCCCACCGTCAGGCAACCCCTATCACCCTCCTCGACAGTTGTTGTCTTTCCGAAAGGGAGGAGCGCCAACAGCCCTATTTTAAAAACCTGCAGGCCGAAGGGTATGCCGATAATCGTACAGCAAAGTACAAATCCCGCCACGAAATATTCCACGGCCATCATAAACCCGCCAAAGACCAACCAGATAATATTCCCTAAAAGGCGCATAAGCTTTTAGCATTCCTCTTCTTTAGCGTCGCTATCGGGGAAATCGAAGGTCAAATCCTTCACCAACGTCTTATCCCCTTCGAGATAGGAAGCCTCCCGTACGTCCAACATAGCATGCCACTGTCCCCGATAAATCCGGCGGTCAATTTTGAATTTTTCCGAACCGTTCCGGTCAAGACGGCGCATAACCGTACCCACGCTCAATTGTGCCGCATCGATAGCCGGCACATAGGCCCATACCAGTTCGTCATCAGTAGGTGTCGTCCGTATGATTTTCGCATCGACAAGCTGTTGTAGGATTGACCCGACAAGCCGCACCGGAATATGATAACCCGAAGCTATCTGATGATGGGTAGGAGGCGTATCTCCCCGCACGAAACGCTGGACAATGACCGACACCACTATCAACACGACAAAATCGCGATATCTCCGGCTGATAGTCTTAATCTCCTTGTCGAAATTGAATTTCTCCACATTTTGGGAAGAGTAAGTCAACACCGCACCGAAAAGGCAGATAAGCCAGGAAATCCACATCCATAACAGGAGCAACAAAAGGAAGGCGAAACTGCCGTATATGGCATTGTAGCGGGATATCCACACCTGTCCGCCGATGTAGATAATCTGCAACAGTTGGAACGCCAATCCGCAGACAATACCCGATATCATCGCATTCCAAAACTTTACCCGGGTATTGGGAATCAACATGTATATGGCAAAGAAGACAATACAGGTCAGGACATACGGACTCACGGCCAAGGCAAAACGCAAAAGGGGATTTAAAAAGGAGATGGCCGAAGCGTTAATTCCGGAAGTGACGAAAATAGACAACCCTGCCGATACAATCATCAGAAGGGGAATCAATACCATAATGGCAATGTAATCGACAACCTTGCGGTAAATCGAACGTCTCTCCGACACCTGCCATATGTTATTGAAAGTGGTCTCGACACTATTCAGAAGAGCTACGATTGACCATATAAGGAACAGAATACCTACCCCGACAAATATTCCGTTTTTGGTCTGCGCCAAATAAGAATCAACGAAAATCATCGCCTGTTCCAACGCCTCACGTTGAGCGGGGAAATAATCAAAAAGCTGACTCTGCACTATGGCCTGGAAGCCGAATCCTTTCGCTACAGCAAAAACCAAAGCCAGGGCGGGGACAATCGCCAGCAGCGTATTGAAAGTCAACGCTCCGGCTTGTGCCACTAAATCATCCGCCACAAAGCGTTGAATCGAGAGATAGATGGTCTTGGCCAAATTAATAAAAAAGTGGCGCCCCCCGGAAACCTCATTTCCGGTGATACGCCACATATCATATATCACAAACCGATATGCACGACGAAAAATAATCTGCCACCTTTTCTGTTTTGCCGTTGTCATATCGGTTAACTTATTCAAAAAACAGCAGGACGATAAGCCGGGTTCTGTCCTTTCTCATAAAGAAAGTGTTTGTCATTTATCTAGCCTTTATGTTGCCATAAAGATCAAGCAGTTTACCCCTCGGCTCGGACGGGCAGCCCTCAAACGCCGGTATACATAACCTTGCAACCCATAAGTCGTACGGCTCTCTGTGTCGCCACAAAGACCGGTAAGCTCTTACCTCACCTTTTCACCCTTACTGTCACAGACAGCGGTTATTTTCTGTTACGTTGCTCTGCCCTCGCAGACAGCTTCCCGTTAAGAAATATGGTGCCCTGTGTTGCCCGGACTTTCCTCTTGTATCTTGCAACAAGCGACAAACTGTCCTACTGTATGTGACAAAGATAGCATATTTTGACCATTTCGCCAACACCTCCTGACATTTTCACAGCACCCTCCCAAAAGAGGCAGTGCTAAAACCCGCCAAATGTCGTATCGTCATTTTAGCTCAAGCGGTTTTCAGTTAATGGCTGTTAAGCGGATAAAACTCTTCCCTAAAAAAATTTAAGCCGTACAATATAGGAGCATATCGGCACGTATATTGTATTAAATTTAACATCTCAAATTCTTAAAATAAGGACATTTTAAATTCATCATCGACATGAAATCTTTCACAAAAACGCTATTTGCTCTACTAGTAGTTGCGGCTGTGAGTTCAGGGGTAAGCATCGCTCTCTTCTCATCCATGCAAGAAAAAAACCGTACCACGAGCTATAACCAGACTACCGACAGCAGTACGTATGCCGTCCCCACTGTTTTCACACCGGCCGCTTCACACCCCGCTGTCGAGAATGACTTCACCCAAGCGGCGGCCAACAGCGTGAATGCCGTCGTAAGCATCAAATCGACGACTCTGCAACAGCAAAGTCAATGGGGAAACAGTATGGAAGAAGAGTTTTTCAAATACTTCTTCGGACAGGGTCGCCGTGACTATACCCCACAACCACGCATAGGCATGGGATCGGGTGTAATTATTTCAGAAGACGGCTATATTGTCACCAATAACCATGTCATAGAAAATGCGGACAAAATAGAGGTTACGCTCAACGACAGCCGGCTGTTCGAAGCGACCCTTGTAGGGAATGATCCCCTTACCGATATCGCCCTTTTGAAAATCGATGCCGAGAATCTTCCTATCCTGCGGTTCGGCGATTCCGACAAGTTGCAAGTCGGGGAATGGGTACTTGCCGTAGGAAATCCCTTCCAACTCAACTCAACCGTCACGGCAGGTATTGTCAGCGCCAAATCCCGGAATCTGGGAATGATTTCTCAAAACAACCGATTGGGAATCGAATCGTTCATCCAGACCGATGCGGCGGTAAATCCCGGAAACAGCGGAGGGGCTTTGGTGAATACGAATGGAGAACTGGTAGGTATCAACACGGCCATTTATTCCGAAACGGGGAACTTTACCGGCTACTCTTTTGCCATACCGACCAGCATTGTAAGTAAAGTCATTACCGACTTGAAACAATACGGCACCGTGCAACGGGCCATGTTAGGCGTTACGATTATGGAGATGAGTGACCAACTCGCCAAAGAGAAAAAAATCGAATTGCGTAAAGGGGTATATGTAAGTGAGGTAAGCGACCGGAGCGCCGCTTTGGAAGCGGGCCTTCAAGAAGGAGATGTCATAACCGCGATTAATGGAGTCGCTACGCCTACCGTAGCTATACTCCAGGAACAGATTACACGGTATCGTCCGGGCGATAAGGTGAAAGTCGAATTTTTCCGGGGCAAAGAGAAGAAGACAGTTGATGCCACATTGAAAAACAGTGACGGGAATACCGACGTGACCAAAGCCACGAACATTGACATGCTGGGAGCGACTTTGAAAGAGGCGGACGATGCGACTAAGGCAAAACTGCATATCCGAGGAGGCGTAGAAGTGGCCAAAGTGAAAGAGGGCCAATTCAAAAAAGCGGGCATCCGCAACGGTTTCATCATTGTCGACATTAACGGGAACCGCATTACATATGTGAAAGAGGTCGAATCGCTGTTCCAATCGCTCATGCGGGGAGAAACGCAAGACAAAGTGATGTTTATAAAAGGGATTTATCCCGATGGACGGGTGGGTTACTATGCCGTTCCACTGGCTGAATAAAAATGTAACGGGCTGGATTTTAACGGATTCAGCCCGTTATATCGGACATTTAGAATCTCCTGTTAAAAAATATCCGGACAAAGAGAGATTTTTGGGAAAAATATCGTATATTTGCAACCCCAAATTTTAATGCGGAATGAGACAATTAAAAATTACAAAATCAATCACCAACCGGGAGAGCGCATCTCTGGATAAATATCTGCAAGAGATTGGCCGAGAAGATTTAATTTCTGTAGAAGAAGAGGTCGAACTCGCCCGACGCATCAAGAAAGGTGACCGCTTGGCCTTGGAAAAACTGACACGCGCCAATTTGCGTTTTGTCGTATCCGTCGCCAAACAATATCAGAATCAAGGTCTCAGTCTTCCCGATCTCATCAATGAGGGTAATCTTGGATTGATAAAAGCCGCTGAAAAATTTGATGAAACACGAGGATTCAAATTCATCTCCTATGCCGTGTGGTGGATTCGTCAATCCATTCTCCAAGCCTTGGCCGAACAGTCTCGTATTGTCCGTCTGCCGCTGAACCAAGTCGGTTCGCTAAACAAAATCAGCAAAGCGTTCTCCCGCTTTGAGCAAGAAAATGAACGCCGCCCGTCGCCTGAAGAATTGGCCAAAGAGTTGGAAATTCCCGTGGATAAAATATCCGACACGATGAAAGTGTCGGGCCGTCATATCTCGGTGGACGCCCCTTTTGTCGAAGGAGAAGAGAACAATTTGCTCGATGTCTTAATCAATGACGACTCCCCTATTGCCGACCGTTCCCTCATCAACGAATCTCTGGCCAAAGAGATAGACCGCACCTTGGCCACACTCACCGAACGGGAGAGCGACATCATCAAGATGTTTTTCGGCATCGGGTGTCAGGAAATGACGTTGGAAGAGATTGGCGATAAATTTGGTCTGACCCGTGAACGTGTACGCCAAATCAAGGAAAAAGCCATCCGCCGTTTACGTCAAAGTGCCCGCAGCAAATTGCTCAAAACCTATCTGGGGTAAAAAAGCCATTTCAAATATCTACTTAAGAGGGAATGCCCTACCCTTTCGAGGAAAGGTATATCT
>JAJQIP010000088.1:19131-22354 GCA_021199145.1 Porphyromonadaceae bacterium
AGATTATGGTTTGTCAATAGAAGACCCGAAAATTTTAATAAACCCTAAAAATACCGACAAAAAAATTACATTTCATTTGAAAAATAAAAAAATAGGACTAATTTTGTCGACGATATGAAAACGAAGAGACAAGACACCCGACTTAATACCCTGCAAATAATTATTCTACCGAAAAATTCGATGGACGGTGAGTCGGCATGCTAAGTAAAAAAGATATTCGTGAACAAGCCTTTCTCACACGCTCCATGTGTAGAAAGGTTTTTTTTTGATAACAAATGAAACCCTAACAATATGTCCGAGAAATTATACATTTTCGATACAACCTTGCGTGACGGAGAACAAGTTCCTGGTTGTCAATTAAATACGGTTGAAAAAATAGAAGTAGCCAAAGCTCTTGAGGCACTGGGGGTAGATATCATTGAAGCGGGATTCCCTGTATCCAGTCCGGGCGATTTCAATTCGGTCGTATCCATCTCCAAGGCGGTGACATGGCCCATTATCTGTGCCTTGACCCGAGCCAACGAAAACGATATAAAAGTGGCGGCCGAAGCCTTGCAATATGCCAAGCATAAACGTATCCACACGGGTATCGGGACTTCGGATTACCACATAAAGTATAAATTCAATTCCAACCGAGAAGAGATTCTGGAACGGGCGGTAGCCGCCGTGAAATGCGCAAAAAAATATGTCGAAGATGTAGAGTTTTACGCTGAAGATGCCGGTCGCACCGACAATGAGTATCTGGCACGGGTCATCGAGGCGGTCGTCAAAGCCGGAGCCACGGTAGTGAATATTCCCGACACGACAGGGTACTGTCTGCCGGAAGAGTTCGGACGGAAAATACGTTTCCTCAAAGAGAACGTCAACGGGATTGACAAGGCGATTATCGCCACACACTGTCACAACGATTTAGGCATGGCCACAGCCAACACCATTTCGGGAATCCTCAACGGTGCCCGACAAGCCGAAGTCACTATAAACGGGATTGGGGAACGTGCGGGAAACACTTCTCTCGAAGAGGTCACCATGATATTCAAGAGTCACAAGGACCTGAATATCGATACGAACATCAACACGCAAAAGATATACAGCACCAGCCGCTTAGTATCGAGTCTGATGAATATGCCGGTACAACCCAACAAGGCCATTGTGGGACGTAATGCTTTCGCCCATTCATCGGGCATACATCAAGACGGCATTTTGAAAAATCGAGAGAACTACGAGATTATAGACCCGCAAGATGTAGGGATAGACGAAAATTCCATTGTACTCACCGCCCGTAGCGGCCGTGCCGCATTAAAACACCGCTTGCATATATTGGGGGTAGAACTGGACAAAGAGAGACTGGACAAAGCCTATGACGACTTCTTGAAATTGGCTGACCGCAAAAAAGACCTCAATGATGATGATATTCTCATGCTTGTGGGCAAAGCCCGTTCGGAAAACGCCCGCATCACCCTCGAATACCTGCAGGTGACCTCCGGTATAGGGGTACGTGCCGTAGCCAGTGTAGGGCTACTCATTGCCGGAGAACGGTTTGAAGCGGCGGCATCGGGCAATGGTCCTGTCGATGCGGCCATCAAAGCGGTAAAGCAAATCATTCACCGCCAAATGACCATTCAGGAATTTCTCATTCAAGCCATTACCAAAGGAAGTGACGACATGGGAAAAGTGCATATGGCTGTCTCTCACGAAGGCCTCCTCTACAACGGTTTCTCCGCCAATACCGACATCATAGCCGCCTCTGTAGAAGCCTTTATCGATGCCATCAACAAATTCGTACACTAAAATCTATAAGATAACATTATGAACACACTTTTCGATAAAATATGGGATGCCCACATTGTACAGGAAATTGAAGAAGGGCCGACCCAACTCTATATCGACAGGCTCTATTGCCACGAGGTAACTACACCGCAGGCTTTTGACGGATTACGTGCACGCAAGCTGAAATGCTTCCGCCCGGGACAAGTGTTCTGCATGCCCGATCACAACATCCCGACACACGACCAAGACAAAACCATCGAAGACCCTGTTTCCCGGAAACAGGTAGATACACTGGCCCATAACGCCCAAGAGTTCAATCTCACCTACTTCGGTATGCGCCACCCCAAGAACGGCATTATCCATGTCGTAGGACCTGAACGGGGACTTACACTGCCCGGCATGACCATTGTATGCGGAGACTCGCATACATCGACCCATGGCGCTATGGGAGCCCTGGCTTTCGGCATCGGCACAAGCGAAGTCGAAATGGTATTGGCCACCCAATGCGTCCTGCAATCACGGCCCATGACTATGCGTATCACCATCGACGGAACTCTGGGGAAAGGGGTTACGGCCAAAGACATGGCCTTGTATCTCATGGCGAAAATCACCACCAGTGGTGCGACGGGCTATTTCATTGAATATGCGGGCGAAGCGGTGCGTGCGCTCTCTATGGAAGGACGTCTCACCCTCTGCAATCTAAGCATTGAAATGGGAGCCCGAGGCGGCATGATAGCTCCCGATGAAACGACATTCGCCTATATTAAAGGCCGGGAATATGCCCCCCAAGGAGAGGCTTGGGAAAAAGCCGTCGCCTATTGGAAAACGCTCAAAAGCGACGACAATGCCACATTCGACAGAGAGTTGCATTACAATGCCGCTGATATAGAGCCGATGATTACCTATGGTACCAATCCCGGTATGGGAACAACGATTACCTCTCGTATTCCCACGACTGAAGGTATGAGTGACGTAGAAAAAGCATCTTTTGAAAAATCCTTGCACTACATGGGGTTTCATCCCGGAGAGCCTTTGTTGGGAAAACCTGTCGACTACGTATTTTTAGGGGCTTGTACCAACGGTCGTATCGAAGACTTCCGGGCTTTTGCCGCTATAGTGAAGGGCCGCAAAAAAGCCGAAAACATCATTGCATGGCTGGTACCCGGCTCATGGCAAGTCGATACCCAGATACGGGAAGAAGGCATTGACAAGATTTTGAAGGAAGCGGGATTTGAGATACGGCAACCGGGCTGTTCCGCCTGTCTGGCAATGAACGACGACAAAGTGCCTGCAGGGAAATACGCCGTGTCGACAAGCAACCGTAATTTCGAAGGCCGGCAAGGGCCGGGTTCCCGTACCCTGCTGGCCAGTCCGCTGGTGGCCGCAGCAGCGGCTGTAACAGGGGTGATAACCGACCCCAGAAGTCTGATGTAACCCGACTAAATAAGAAAAAGTG
>JAJQIP010000008.1 GCA_021199145.1 Porphyromonadaceae bacterium
CCCTGATTCGGGAAGCTGGCCGCACGGGGTTGGCGACCAATGCGTCCAAAGAGTCGTTCTATACCAATTGGGAGACCAATGGACGGGCCACCAAATGGGCTCTCTATGCCTTGGGTGCTGATGCCGCCCTTTGGGACGAAGATTATGAGTCGGCCATCACCTATTGTGACGGTATATTGAACGCCTCCGGAAGCGGTGCGCCAGCTTTCCTCTCTTCGCCGACCCACGCAAGCTGGTTCTCCATCTTCAATCCGGGCAACAGCAACGAGAGCATCTTTGAGTTGCAGTACAACTATGAGGAGAACCAGACCAACAATCTGCCCATTCTCTTCGACAACGAGAACAGCGAACGGGAATATTGCATCTGCTCCGCTCTGACACGCTCCTTCAACTCCGAATATGAGGAGACCGAGGAGGAGTTGAAAGAGGCGGTACGCACCATGTACGGAGGCTATTATGTGAGCGGTGACGCCGCCTCCTACGCTTCGGCCAATGCTTCGTACGTGTGGAAATATGTGGGTTCGCAGACCCTCTCCGACAAGCGGACGGCCTCCTATTACGACCCCAACTTCATTATCTACCGTGTAGCCGATGTGATGCTGATGAAGGCCGAGGCCCTTATTTTGCGGAACCACGGCGAGGATACCCAAGACAAGATTGATGCCATCAACCTTGTCAACCAGATACGCACCCGCTCCAATCTCGATATTGAGGTGGAGGCGACCGCCGATGGGGTAGCCGCTCTCGATGAAGAGGCCATGCTCGAAAAGGTGCTCTATGAGCGCACGATTGAACTGGTGGGGGAGGGAAAAATCTGGTATGATTTTCTCCGCTTCGGCAGGCGCAACAACAACCAATACAAGCAGACCTTCTTGGTGGACAAGGTGTTGGAGTATAACGAGCAGGCCGGTGAATCGTGGCTGCGAACCGCTTTGGGCAACGATAACGCCCTCTTCATGCCCATCTATAAGGATGAGTTGGGCTACAATCCAAACTTAATTCAAAATCCGTACTATAACTGATGTGCCTTATGAAAAACCGAATTTTAGGAATGGGATTGCTCCTCGCATTGATTATTGCGTGTGACGACCCCTATGAGGACCGGAAATATATACAGGACTCGGGTCTTGCCGAGGATATGACGTGTGCCGAATATCTTTCGGCTGATGAGGATTTCTCGTTGTGGGTCGAGCTTTTGAAATATGCCGACTACTATAATGCCTTGAACGATGCCGATGCTACGGCGACGGTCTTTTGCCCCACCAATGAGGCAATGGCCGAGTTCCTGGATTGGCGGGGAGTATCGTCGGTACGGGAGTTGGACAAAGAGTATGCTCGGGCCGTTGTACAGACCCATATTCTCAACTATGACCTTACCGACGAGTCACTCATCGACTATGCCGAGAACGGGGAGTATATTCCTATACAGACCCTCTTCCAGACCTATTTGACTACCAGTTTTGGTTACACTATCACCGATGTCGATGACGCTGAATTGGACAATACCGTTATCAATTCCGACTCCATTTACTTAGCTAACCAGGCCCGTCTGGATAAATTCACCGCCGTGCCCACCTCCAACGGGGAGATTTTCACCATGGGGGATGTGATTCACCCCTTGGCCGAGACGATGCTCGACAAGCTGCGTACTTACGATGACTACACCATTTTCTGCGGTGCGGCCGACCTCTGCGGGTATGACGAGATTGTCTCCCGGACGGCCGACACGGTGCTCAATGTCGGGGGAACCCAGTCGATAACCACGTTGAAGTTCACCTGTCTGGCCGTGCCCGACGAGGTGTACGAGGCGGCTGGCATCAGCGACGTGGCGGGTCTCTGTTCCTATTTGGGGGCTGATGAGGACTATACCGATGAAGGGAATGCCCTCTACCGCTATATTGCCTATCACTTCTTCGACTCGGAGAAGAGTGTGGCCGACTTCTTCAACTTCAACGAAGAGGGACAGATTAATATCTACGATACGAAATGCACCTATCAGGTGGTTACCTGCCAGGATATCAACGGGGAGCACATCTTCAACGAGGTGGGGCGTATTCTCCGCAGCGATATGGAGGCCCGGAACGGGGTGATTCACAAGGTGGACAATATCCTGCCGGTATGGGAGCCTGATCCTGTGACGGTGATTTGGGACTTCTGCAACACGTCTGAAATCATTTCGTTTGTGAATGCCTACGGAGCGGACAAGAATTTGGGTAATCTCTTCTCGGCGGCCCTGTTGTCGAAGGAGTACGACATCGACCTCTCCGAAGACAAACGGGACGGTGACTACGGCACCATCTCGGCTTTGGTAGAAGACGAGACCTATTATGCCACCTCCTCCAAAGCCAGCTACTCCAACTACCGGAAAATCGGTTTCGTGAAGTGCAAATATGCTAGCAGTAAGGAGAAGGATGTCAACGCCTACGGAGCCTATATGGATAACCTTATGGTGCTGAATATCGGGTATGGCGGATGGGTGGAGTTCGAGTCGCCTACCATCATCAAGGGAAAGTATAAGATAGAGCTTTACTATGGAGCCAATCCGGTGTTGTACAAGAGTTTCGCTTCGGCCGGCACCTCTACTCGCTTCACCCTCGACAACGAGAGCATTACCACGGCCTACCTTCTGAAGGGATTGGCCTCGAAGGGATTCACCGCCGCTACCTACGGAGTGGTATCGGAGACTATCTTCGACAATATCGAATTTGAAAATTCGGGGACACACACCTTGAAGATTACCATGATGGATATCAACGCCAAGACCAACTCGACGTACCATCAGCTGTTGGATTATGTGAAATTTACGCCTATTGATTGAATACCATGAAAGCAAATAGATTTACAAGATGGATGATGCTTGCCGCTGTGGGATGCCTGGCGGTGTCGTGTAACGACCAGTGGGACGACCATTTCGATGCCCATGAAATCCTCTCTGACGAGGTGGAGATTTATGAGGGTGATGTCGTATCGTATATGAAGGAGCATTCGACGTTGTCGGAGATTACCGAGCTGTTTCAGCAGACCGGCATTCTCGAGACCATCGTTCCCGAAGAGGAGTACACCCTTGTGCTCTGCGACAACGACCATCTCGATATGTCGGCCATTTCCAACGATACGGCCTTCGTGAAGAACAGTTATTCCGATATCTCTTTCTCCCCCAGCAAGCTGACCAACAACTTCGGTATCCGTACCATGTACGAGACCTACTACGACAAGAAGATGTTGCGGGTCTACGAGCGGGAAGACGGTCTCTATATCGATGAGTACAAGCTTGCCCAACAGGTGAAGGCCGCCAACGGTTATGTCTACGTGATTGAGGGGACCATCAAGCCGAGGGAGTCCATCTATGAATACCTGCAGTCGTTGGGTGACGATTATTCGCTTTTCAAGGCCTATGTCGCCGAATACGAAGAGAGCTATTTCGATGCCGAAAGCAGCGTTGCTGATGGGGTGAACGACATGGGGAACACCACCTATTCCGATTCGGTGATTTCGGTGCGCAACACCTTGATGGACCGCTACACCCAGACGGGACTCGACTATTGGAACATGCGTTCCGAAAACTATACCTCGACCATGTTCGTTCCCAGCAACCAATTGATTGAGAAGGCCCTCAACAACGCCTATACCAATCTGCCCATCTGGCTCAATCGGGCGGTGACCGCCTCCGACAGCCTCAAATTCAAGGAGTGGATTGTACAGGCTTGCTTCTCCGACCAGCGGCTCTCTCCCGATGAGGTAGGTCCGGGCGGTAATGACTTCTATTGTGTGGGGGGGTATACCCGTTCGGTCGACGAGTCGACCGACACCGAGACTTTTTCCGTCTCCGACTCGGCCTATTGGCGTCCTTCCGTACAGTTGGTCGACTTTACCAAGACCGATACCGTGAGCAACGGAGTGGTGTACTATCTCTCCGACTTCAAGATACCCAACCATATTGTCATTTATCGGCTGAAGACCCGCTTCTATGAGATATGGTCGGCCATGACCTCGGCGCAGCAGGATCAGTATTTCCGCTGGACCAACTGGGTCGACCCGATGATTGTGAATGACGCCCAGAGTGAATTCACTCTCTCGGAGACGTTACCTACCATATATTACCACGTACTCACCGCCGAGCCCTCCATGGATGCCATTTTGGCCGCCACCGCCGTCGACTCGTTGACCAAGAGCCAGGATTTGCAGGAGTCGGCCCAGACGTTGCTCGATTCACTCCGTACTGTCGTTTCGCCCGATTCGACTGTGCTGGCCCAGATTGATTCACTGAACTTGAGTATCGATTCGCTCTCGACTGTCATCCGTGAACAAAAGCTGTTCGCAGAGAATGTTACCGAGGACGATTACTACTGCCGAGTCGACTACGACGGGCTGCTCTACAACTCTGACGACAAGGATTACGGATTGGTAGAGTGCAATATCCCGGCCGGGGAGTATTACCTGCGGATGGGTTTCAAGCATTCGCTTACCTATTCGCTGAGCATCTATTTCAACGATGAGTGTCTCATCAAGGATATGAGTATGGCGGCCCAAGGGTCGAACTACCATTTCGACCGAGGAGGCGCTTCCGATATGGAGTTTTTCGGTGTGCTGAGTGCTTGTTATCCCGAAGGGTTTGATTTCCAGGCGTGGTATGAGCTTGACGAAAAATCGGTGGCCTACGATACCGATGGCTACCAGGTGGCGATTGTGAACATTCCCGAAGACGGGAACTTCCACATCACCATCGAGTCGAGCGACCAGGCCTCCATCTATGTGCCAGGGACGACCCGCAACAAGAACAATGTGGCCCAACTGATGATGTACCACTGGTGTCTGCGTCCGACGAAAAACAACTATTAATGCCGAAAATTTACTACTATGAGGAAAATATATAGTCTCTTGATTGTCTTGCTGCTGATGGGAGGAGTTCCTGTCGGGGCGCAACAGAAAGGCAATGTGATAAAGTCACGGGTCGTAGGTACCGACCAGTTGCCGTTGGAGGGGGCGATTGTCTCCATTGTGGGGACATCGGTCTCGGAGATTTCCGACGAGAACGGGGAGTTTGAGGTGGTGGCCGAGAGCCGGAAAGGAACCTTACGGGTAGTCGCCAACGGCTACTACACGCGGGAGTATCCGTTACGGAAAAACGCTGTCCCCAAAGAGATTGTACTCGTCCCTGAGAGCTTTACCGACTATGCCGGAACCACGCAGCTTCCCTTCTACTCGGAGCGGAGGGATACCCGGAATGCCATCGACGCTACCCTCGACCATAAGGATATGAAGAATACCCTTTCGACCGACTTGGCCTGGCAAGACGGTATCGCCGGCTTGCAGGTGACCCAGAAGAGCGGGATGCCGGGGGAGGGTTCCTACTTCAACCTGCGGGGTATCCACTCCTTGGTGGCCGAGAACACTCCCTTGTTGGTGATTAACGGCATTCCCTACCTCTTCAGTTCCGATGTCTCCAGTGTCATCAACGGCTATTCCCGTGATGCCCTCTTCGGCTACAACGCCAACGACATCAAGAGCATCACCACCCTGAAAGGGGCGGAGGCGGCCATGTACGGTTCGTTGGGTTCGAACGGGGTGATTCTCATCGAGACCCAGCAGGCCACTTCGGACAACCTCAATACACGGGTCTCCTTCACGGGCACCTACGGGGTGAGTATGCCGAAGAAGAGCATTCCCACCCTCAACGCCTCCCAATACACCAACTATCTGCAGGATGTGGGGATGACCCGCTACGGCAGTTCGGGCGATCTGGTGAACGACTATCCCTTCCTCTCGTCGGAGACGAATATGTACAGCTACCTCTTCGACAACGATATCGACTGGAATGACGAAGTGACCAGGACCGCCTTTGTGACCGACAACGTGTTCCGTATCGAGGGGGGTGACGAAATCGCCAAGTACAACTTCTCGTTCGGTTATACCGGACAGGGGGGAATCGTCGACAACACCTCCTCCGACCGCTACCATACGATGATCAATTCGAGCGTGATGGTGAGCCGGTGGGTCGACATCTTCACCAACGTGAACCTTGCCTATATCACCAGTGACCTGCAGGAGCAGGGGATGAAGTATGAGACCAACCCCCTGTTGGCGGCCAGTGCCATGATGCCCAACCTCTATCCCTATACCCGAGAGGCGAACGGCGACTTCCTCTCGTCGTATGCCACCTACAACAGTTGGAATGTCAACAGCAACCCCACTTACGCCTACGACAACGTGAGCAACCCGACCGCCTTGGTCAACACGGTGGAGGCCAACGACAAGATTTACGACGTGAACGTGCGGGGCGGTCTCAACTGGCGGCCCACCGAAAACTGGACCATCACCGGGATGCTGAACATCTATTACAACTATACCGAAGAGTCGCTCTTCGTGCCGGGCGTGAGCAACCAGGCCATCGTACCCCAGCTCTACGGGACGGGCAACAACTACGTGAGCAAAGGGGTCCGGGAGAACCACTCCTACTTCTACGGTGCCAATGTGATGTATCAGAAGCTCTTCAACAAGATACACGACTTCAAGGCCTATGGCGGCGTGCGGTTACTGACGAAGAGTTACGAATATGACTTCGAGTCGGGCTACAACACGGCCAACGACAACTACAAGACCCTGACAGAAGACTTGGACGAGATGTATATCTCCGGAAGTAACGACGAGTGGAAATGGCTGAGTTACTACCTCCACGCCGACTATACCTTCAACCACTTGGTGAAGGCGATGGCGGGGCTCTCCATCGACGGAACGACCGTCTCGGGACTGGATGCCGCCCGCTTCGGTTTCTTCCCCTCGGCGGGGCTGACCTTCTTCGCCGCCAATACAGGGGTACTTCCCTCATGGATTGACCTGATGAACTTCTCGGCCGAGGTGAGTCTTACCGGAAACAGCCGTTT
>JAJQIP010000076.1 GCA_021199145.1 Porphyromonadaceae bacterium
CTTCAAGACCCAGACATTCGTAAAAAGCTAGATTGGGTTTGTAGGCTACACACAAGTCTGCCGTAGCGTCTATAATCGCCTTGTTGAAAGCAAATATGGGGTCTTCCTCTTGCAGTAAATGGGCTGGAATCTTTTTGATATCCGTATCCAGTCCCACACACAGGAATGACTTCTTTCTACATATATGGTTGAAAAGTTGCTGTTTGTCCATTGCGGTATATCGTTTTATATTTAGGTTATATTTCGCTTTCTTTCAAGCGTTCAGCGTTTTCGGCAATGATAAGGTGGTCGATGCAGTCTTGAATATCTCCGTCCATAAAAGCGGGGAGATTATATACGGTGTAGTTGATGCGGTGGTCAGTAATACGTCCTTGCGGATAGTTATAGGTGCGTATCTTGGCCGAGCGGTCGCCTGTAGAAACCATCGTTTTACGCTTGCTGGCAATGGCATCGATATATTTTTGATGTTCTTTGTCGTAGATGAAGGTACGTAGACGGGAGAGGGCACGTTCCTTGTTTTTAGGTTGGTCACGTGTCTCGGTACATTCGATAAGAATCTCTTCTACCTCTCCCGTATTGGGATTTTTCCAATTGTAGCGAAGGCGAACGCCTGATTCCACTTTATTTACGTTCTGCCCTCCGGCGCCGCTGCTACGGAAGGTATCCCATCGGATTTCCCCTTCGTTTATCTCTACTTCAAACGGTTCGGCTTCAGGGAGTATTGCGACCGAGGCAGCCGAGGTATGGACACGTCCCTGTGTTTCTGTAATCGGTACACGTTGCACCCGGTGTACACCCGATTCATATTTCAAGGTACCATAAACTTTCTGTCCCGACACCGAGCAGATAATCTCCTTAAATCCGCCCGAAGGCCCTTCACTGGCGCTGGATATTTCGAGTTTCCAACCTTTCGCCTCACAATATTTCGCATACATACGGAAGAGGTCTCCAGCAAATAATGCGGCTTCGTCACCTCCAGTTCCTCCCCGAATTTCGAGAATGGCGTTCCGGTCGTCTTGCGGGTCAGTGGGGACAAGGAGTAACTTGACTTCTTCTTCTATTTGAGGGATTTGTACTTGATTGCTATCGAGTTCCTCTTTAGCCATTTCCCGCATCTCAGGATCGTTCTCCTTGTTGAGAATCTCCTTGGCTTCACGGATATTCTGCAATACTCTTGTATAGCGTTTACGGACATTATCTATCTTTTCAAGATCGCTATATTCTTTAGTTAATTTGGCAAAGCGTTTGCGGTCATTGATTACATCAGGGTCGGTGATAAGCGTACTTATCTCTTGAAAACGTAACGACAAACTCTCTAATTTTTCTAACAACTTGTTATCGCTCATAGATGGTAGAATTTTGAGCGCAAAGAGGGAAATGACATATCGATTCTGTGTAGATATATCGATTGCTACCGATCTTCGCCGTTGATGTGCAAATATACAAAATAGCCCCGAAACTTCTGTCATAGGGGCTACCTTGTATAATGGGATTTTATGCTTTGTCCTCGGTGGACGACTCTTTCTCTTTTACAGAGAGATCCATCGGATGAGCGACTTTCTCTTTCAGCAAAGCGATGTCGAAAACTTTTGCAATGTCGTTCACATAGTGGAAGGTCAGCCCTTTCAGATAAGACTCTTTTATTTCACAAATATCCTTGCGGTTTTCTTCGCAGAGAATTATCTCCTTGATGCCGGCCCGTTTTGCGGCAAGAATTTTCTCTTTTATGCCCCCTACGGGTAGGACACGACCTCGCAAAGTGATTTCTCCTGTCATGGCAAGATGCGCCCGTATCTTACGTTGGGTAAATGACGAGGCAATGGAAGTCGCCATCGTAATGCCCGCTGATGGTCCGTCTTTGGGTATAGCTCCTTCGGGTACATGGATATGCAGATTCCAGTGGTTGAAAATATCCGGGTCGATTCCTAATTTGTCAGCATGAGCTTTGACATATTGAAGGGCAATGATGGCAGACTCTTTCATTACATCCCCCAAATTGCCGGTCAAGGTAAGTTTTTCCCCTTTGTTGCGACTCAAGCTTGATTCTATATATAGGATTTCCCCTCCGACCGCTGTCCAGGCAAGGCCGGTAACCACTCCTGCATATTCATTCCCTTCATAACGGTCGCTCTGATACTCTACCATACCTAAATATTCATGCAGATTATCCGCTTGCAAGGTATGGTCCCAAACCTCATTGTCGGCCTTTTTGCGTGCTACTTTACGCAAGATTTTAGCGATTTTTTTGTCGAGTTCACGCACTCCCGACTCCCGGGTATAGGAATTGATAATGGCGGCCATCGTCTTTTTGGGAATATCCAGGTCACCCTTTTCCATCCCGTGTTCTTTGAGTTGTTTGGGAAGAAGATGCCGACGGCCAATCTCTATTTTTTCTTCCTGGATATATCCCGATACCTCAATCAGTTCCATACGGTCGAGGAGCGGGCGGGAGATGGTGCTCAAATTGTTGGCCGTAGCAATGAACAGGACTTTTGACAAATCATAGTCAATGTCTATGTAGTTGTCGTGGAAAGTGTTGTTCTGTTCAGGATCAAGTACTTCGAGCAGAGCCGATGAAGGGTCTCCTTTGTAATCGTTGCCTATCTTGTCGATTTCATCCAGGACAAATACAGGATTGGAGGTTCCCGCCTTTTGCAGTCCTTGAATGATACGGCCCGGCATGGCTCCTACATAGGTACGACGATGTCCGCGTATTTCCGCTTCATCGTGCAGCCCCCCCAAGGAAACTCGGATATATTTCCGGTTGAGAGCTTCGGCGATGGATTTCCCTAAGGAGGTTTTCCCCACGCCGGGAGGGCCGTACAGACAGATAATGGGGGCTTTCATGTCTCCTCTCAATTTCAATACGGCCAAATGTTCAATAATGCGCTCTTTTACTTTCTCCAGGCCATAATGATCCTTGTCGAGTTGCCGTTGGACGTTTTTCAGGTCAAAATTGTCTTTCGAATATTCTCCCCAAGGCAGACCCAGGAGTGTCTCAAGATAAGTATATTGTACAGAAAAATCAGGAGATTGGGGGTAAAGCCGTTCGAGACGATGCAACTCCTTTTCGAAAATCTCTTGGACCTCTTTGCTCCAGATTTTTTTGGCCGCTTTTTGCGAGAGTTCGTCAACATCTTGGTCCTGGCTGGTTCCTAATTCATCTTGTATGGTCTTTATCTGTTGTTGAAGGAAATGTTCCCGTTGTTGTTGATTGATGTCCGCCCGAGTTTTCGTCTGTATGTCAGCTTTTATTTCAAGCAGTTGTGCTTCTTTACGCAAAGCGGTATAGAGGGAGTATGCCCTCTCTTTCATGGTGGGAATACAGAGAAATTCTTGTTTCTGTTCCGTCGTGAAAGGAATATTTGTACAGAGGAAATTGACCAAATAGGCCAAACTGCTCATATTCCGCAAAGCGAAGATAAGTTCGCGCGGCGGTTCGGCCATTGATTTCAACACTTCAAGCGTAGTATCTTTCAGCGCATCCAGTAGGGCCTCAAATTCTTTGTCGCCTTCGGGGGGAAAAGTCTCTGGGAGAAGAGAAATATTACCTGTAAGATAGGGATGGTATGAGGTGATTTTCTCTAGGTGAAACCGTTGTTTGCCCAATAAAATGACTGTGGTGTTCCCATCTGGCATTTCAAATATCTTTACAATTTCTCCTAAAGATCCGGTTGTGTAGAGGTCAGCCTCTTCAGGCTCTTCTTTGTAAATATCTTTTTGACACACCACACCTATAAGCTGTTTTTTCTCGGCTGCTGTCCGTACCAGTTGTAACGATTTGGCTCGTCCCACTGTAATAGGCAGGGTGACTCCTGGGAACAACACCATGTTGCGTAAGGGGAGAATAGGCAGGTCTTTGAGGTCAATATCCGGACACTCAATATTGGGAGAGCCGTCTATTTCGGCAAAAATGGTACCGATGCTGCTATTTTCATCCGTGTCAAAAAAGAGGTTGTTATCAGAAGAAATCATAATCGTCGTTATTTGTCATTTTGTCATATTTCCTTTTATACGATTCATAAAGAAACGCATAAAACACTTCCTATTTTAAAATAGCAATTGACGTGCCAAAATTAATGATTCTTTGTGGATGGCGGGAATTATTATATATTTTTGTTTATTTGCATTCTCAACAGCCAGGCGGAGGTATGGAAAATCTCTTAAAATGAATTTTTCTTTGTGTAACGGGTACAACGATGAGTAAACGGATGAGCAACCCCTATTTCCAATTTAAGCAGTTTACCGTGTGGCATGACCGGTGTGCCATGAAAGTCGGTACCGACGGAGTTTTGTTAGGAGCGTGGTGTAATGTCTCCCGGTGTGGGCGCATACTTGATGTCGGGTGCGGTTCAGGCCTTATTTCGCTGATGATGGCCCAACGCACCTCTCCGGATGTCTCTATCGATGGCGTGGAGATTGACATTGCCGCAGCGGGACAAGCCGCTGAAAATGTCGCTCGCTCACCTTGGCCGGGCAGGATACATATCCATACGGCAGATTTCCTTGATTTTGTATCTACAACAGCAGAGCGATATAACTACATTGTTTCCAATCCACCCTATTTTGAAAGGGAGCTTTCCTTTGAGAATACAGCCCGGGTTATGGCACGCCATACAGGAAAGCTATCTTATGAGTCTCTTTTTGGAGGGGCCTCGACCTTGTTAGTACCCGGAGGTTTGCTTTCGCTTATTTTCCCTGCCGTTTTGCAAGAACAGTTGACTCTCATGGCGGCACGTTTTGACCTCTTCCCCCAACGTATTCTGAAAGTGAGCGGCAGACAGACAGCGTTGCCCAAACGGGTTTTAATGGAGTGGGGAAATGAACCGGTCGAATGTCAGGAAGAATACATTGCGATAGAAACTGTCTCATCGCAATGGACTCCTGAATATAAAGCCTTGATGGAGCCTTTCTATCTCCACCTCTAATACCCGTTTTATATCTTATTGCTCAGCCCCCTTCTCTTTCGATGCCTATTTAATATTCTTCCGCAGATGCATCAAGTATTTTTGCATAGCGTCACTGTCCTTTTGGTCAATGATATTTTGCAGGGTCGAAAGTTGGTCCTGTATTTTCTCCAATTGGGCCTTAGTATGGGGATTAAAAAGAATTTCAGTGAGTAGATAATCATCTTCGGACAAGAGACCACGAGCGATATTCATATGTTTTTTGAATGTCGTACCGGGGGCGTCTTGATGTTTCATCGTTGCGGCAAATACCATAGTCGAAGCAAAAGGAATGGAAAGGGAATAGGCTATCGTCTCGTCATGTTGTTCGAAAGTGTATTCAAAAATATTCAGGTGCAGACGACTGTATAAATCTTTAAAAAACACCTTCCCCAAATGGTCCGATTCGGTGATGATAATGGTATTTTCCTCCGAGAGACTTCCCAGATTGGCAAATGTCGGACCGAACATAGGGTGGGTTGACACGAACGGATGTTTTGTCTTTTTGTAAAATTCGGGAAGCCCTGTCTTTACTGAAGCGATATCGGATATGATGCAGTTTGCCGGGATATGCGGTAATACAGTTTCGAAAGCTAGAATCGTATATTTTACCGTTGCTGCATTAATAAGCAATTCAGGAGAAAACGCCTCGATTTCATCCATCGTTGTCATGCGTTGCGTATTGAATGTAAAGCGCAATCGCTGGGGATTGGTGTCATATATGCCGACTTCATGTTCGAAACTCAATACATCGGCAAAAAATGACCCCATTTTCCCCGCTCCTAAGATTAGAATCTTCATAGTACTCTATTTGTTGATAATGACCATTTGTTGCCGTATAGACTCTTCATGAATGGCCGCATAGATGGTTTTCATAAATTCACCATCTATTTCCAAATCCAGAGCTTGATTGACACGTTTGTTCAGAATCTCATCGTAACGGGCTGTCTGCAAAATGGGCATATCGTGTTCCTTTTTGTATCGGCCTATTTCTCGGGAGATACGCATACGTTTGGAGAGCAGGTCGAGCAACTGGTTATCGAGATCATCGATTTGACGTCGTAGTTCCTTGAGGTTTTCCGTACTTTGTGAAGTCTCCCGAATAATAAGCATATCGAGGATGTAGGTCAATACCTCAGGGGTAACTTGTTGGGGTGCATCGCTCCAGGCTGCGTCGGGATTACAATGTGATTCAATAATGAGTCCATCAAATCCCAAATCCATAGCCTGTTGGCATAGTGGAGCGATAAGGTCACGTTTACCTCCGATATGGCTGGGATCACATAAAATGGGGAGATTCGGGAACCGGCGGCGTAGTTCGATGGGAATATGCCATTGTGGAAGATTCCGGTATATTCTTTTGTCGTAGGCGCTGAATCCTCGGTGAATAACTCCGATTTTACGTATGCCGGCGTTGTAGATACGTTCTATGCCCCCAATCCATAGTTCGATGTCGGGATTGACCGGGTTTTTTATCAATACAGGAATATTCACCCCCTTTAGTGCATTGGCTATTTCCTGCATGGAGAAAGGGTTGGCAGAGGTACGAGCCCCTATCCAAAGAATATCTATCCCGTATTTTAAAGCTTCAAATACGTGATATTGGTTGGCCACTTCGGTAGCTACATACATACCGGTTTCTTCTTTTACCCGTTTTAACCAGGGTAATCCGATAGTGCCTACCCCTTCAAATCCGCCTGGTTTAGTACGGGGTTTCCATATCCCGGCCCGGAATATTTTGATTCCAATCCCGGCCAGTTTTTTAGCCGTTTCAAGTACTTGTTCTTCAGTTTCCGCACTGCAGGGTCCAGCAATGATTAACGTACGATTATTTTCGATACCCGGAAGGGAAAGCGGTTCCAGATTCATGTCTATTTCTGCC
>JAJQIP010000107.1 GCA_021199145.1 Porphyromonadaceae bacterium
AATCAAAGTCTGTTTGTGCTAACGCTCTGTATCGAATATTGTTAAGTGCGAACGTTATTCCCGTAAAAGATTGTTGCGGGAGAGGGGCTGCAATATGCAGCCCCTAGATCGCTTTTATATCCCAATTGCGCTCTCCCCACGGAGTGGGGGCTTTCTTGAATCGAAACAGGGTTGTGTGAACGTTCTGTATGTGATGAAATCTTTTGCCGACAAGTCGGGATAAAATTTTTCAGAAAAATTTCTAATAGTATAATCTTTACATTAATTTTGGAAAATGAATGAAATAATGTAAAATATATTCATATAAAAAACGATAACTGAATATATCAAAGCAATCCTTTATATAACATATACTATGAAAAACAAGATTAAGTGGCTCCTGTGCGCCTTGGCGATGGGTCTGACCCTACAGGGTTGTTCGTCCGACGATGACGATGTGATAGACAACAATCCGTTACAAGAAGAAACGGGCAGCACTATCAACGGACACGAGTATGTCGACCTTGGGCTGAGCGTGATGTGGGCCACCTGCAACGTGGGGGCCGATTCACCGAGTGACTACGGCAACTATTATGCTTGGGGCGAAACGGAGACAAAGTCGGAGTATACGAGTAGCACCAGTATAACGTACGAAAAAGAGATGGAGGATATAGCGGGCAATGTTGATTACGATGCCGCCTGTGCTGACTGGGGAAATCCGTGGCGGATGCCGACAGAAGCCGAGATGGAAGAATTGATTAACAAATGCCAATGGACATGGACAAAAATGGGAAAACATGAGGGTTACAAGGTGATAGGGCCTAACGGAAACAGTCTCTTTCTTCCCGCCGCCGGCTGGTGTGCAGGGGATTCGCTCTACGAGAAAGGAGAGGACGGCCGTTATTGGAGTTCCACCCCTAATGGAAGTGATTTGAGCGGTGCATACGGAATCAGCTTTGACAGTCGGGATTCAAACGGACGGAATTACGGCCGTAACTGGGGGTATAGTATCCGTCCTGTGTCAAGCGAAACGCCGACTGGCACCCTCAATGGCCACGAGTATATCGACTTGGGCCTGACTTCGGGTCTGATGTGGGCCACCTGCAACGTGGGAGCCTCTTCACCGAGCGACTATGGCGACTATTACGCTTGGGGCGAGACGGTGACAAAATCAGAATATACGGAAGATAACTGTGTAACGCAAGGAAAAGAGATGGATGACATAGCGGGTAATCCTGATTATGATGTTGCTCGGGCTAACTGGGGAGGCCAGTGGCGAATGCCGACAAAGGACGAGATTACCGAATTGATGAATGAATGTCAATGGGAATGGACAACAATAGACGGTCATAACGGCTATAAAGTGACAGGCCCCAATGGAAAGAGTATCTTCCTTCCTGCAGCTGGCGGACGTGAGTGGACATCTCTCGCTAATGACGGAAAGGCTGGCTACTATCAAAGCTCTTTGCCTAACAAAAGTGATCTGAATTTCGTATACTTTTTCTACTTCGATAATCAAAGACTCTACGGAAGCTGGGGCGATCGTTACAGCGGGCAAAGTGTCCGCCCTGTCTCAGGTGAAGGATATTTAGAGAAACAATCAGAGGATGAAAACTCGACAACACAAAACGTAACGCCGACCGGTACTCTTGATGGTCATGACTATGTCGACCTTGGGCTGAGCGTGATGTGGGCCACCTGCAATGTGGGAGCCGATTCGCCGTCCGACTACGGCGATTATTACGCTTGGGGCGAGACAGAGACAAAAGAGGAGTATACGGAGAACAACAGTGTAACATATGAAAAGGAGATGGGAGACATAACAGGAGATTCCAATTATGATGTCGCCCGGACCAACTGGGGAGACTCGTGGCGAATGCCGACAGAAGGTGAGATAGATGAATTGGTCAACGAGTGCCAATGGGAATGGACGACAATGAATGACCATAATGGAATCAAAGTGACGGGACCCAATGGGAACAGCATCTTCCTTCCCGCTGCGGGGTACTATAATGGGACGACAATCTGCAATGCCTGGTGGGATGGTGACTATTGGGGGGCTTCGCCTTACAAGAATACTTCGGATTATGCCGCATACAGCTTCGGATTCAGTCGTACAAACTTCACTATGAGTCGGGCCAACCGATTCGTTGGGTATAGTGTTCGCCCTGTCTCAGGTGAAGATCCATTAGAGAATGAAATGCCATCTGGCAGCCTTGACGGTCACGACTATGTCGACCTGGGTCTGAGCGTAATGTGGGCCACCTGTAACGTGGGGGCATCGTCATCGTTCGACTATGGCGACTATTACGCTTGGGGTGAAATAGAAACGAAGTCCTCCTATACAAGTAGCAACAGTATATGGTATGGTGTGACGGTGACGGAAAATGAAATAAAAGGGAATCCCGAATATGATGCCGCCCGAGCCAACTGGGGAGGCATCTGGAGACTTCCGACAGCGGATGAAATAGACGAACTAGTAGACTGTTGCACTTGGGAATGGATGACACGATATGGTCATAACGGCTACAAAGTAACAGGGCCCAATGGGAACAGCATCTTCCTTCCCACCAGCAGCAATGCCGGCTCGTACGGCTACTATTGGAGTTGCTCGCCTGTCACAAGTAGTAAATACCTTACCTTCGGGCTTTATTTCAGTAGTAGCAGCTTCTTCCTGGACAGCAACGCCAGCTACGAGGGGCGCAGTGTGCGCCCTGTGTCGAAAGAAGATGAAGACTCATCAACGCAAGATGAGGAAGAAAATGAGGACTCATCGACACAAGATGAAGTAATAACCGATGCAAACGGGCACGACTATGTCGACCTTGGATTGAGCGTGAAGTGGGCCACCTGCAACATAGGAGCTGATGTACCGGCCGACTGCGGCAACTACTACGCCTGGGGCGAGATAACGACAAAATCGTCCTATTCGAGTAGCAACAGTACATGGTATGGCAAATCGGTGACCGAAGCAACCATAAAGGGGAATCCCCTGTACGATGCCGCTACAGCTAATTGGGGAGGTACCTGGAGGCTTCCGACAAAGAGTGAGATTATTGAACTAGTCAGCAATTGTACTACCGAGTGGACGACGCAGGACGGACATAAGGGCTACTTGGTGACCTCCAAAATAAACGGGAACAGCATCTTTCTTCCCGCAGCAGGGAACTATTTTGGGACGACGCTCTACGGTGCCGGTTCGTACGGTGACTATTGGAGCTCTTCTCCCTACGAGAGTAGTACGATCAACGCTTACGGCCTCGACTTCGGTAGTGGTAGCTTCTACCTGTACAACAGCCTCAGCCGCATCACCGGGCAGAGTGTTCGTCCGGTCTTAGAATAGAATAGCTGTGTAAGCGAAGGCAGAGCCAAGCTAAGCAAGACCAAACTTGTTATCGCAAACGCTATCCCTGTAAAAGATTGTTGCGAGAGAAGGGCTGCAATATGCAGCCCCTCTCTCGCTTACTTAATACCCCAATTCCTCTCTCCCCACGAAGTGGGGGTGTAATATTATCGAAAAGGGTAGTAAAATAGTTGTATTACCTTCGCTAACGGGAGCGATAATGGTTAAACCCCTGCCGTTCGGCAGGGAGAAAGGAGTAGAATAGTTTGTAAACCTGTTTTTAAGCCAAAAGAAGGAAACAGAGATATTTTTTGTCGTACCGTGTAGGATGTGTATGGAAAAGGGTAAAATTTCACCGATTGCGGCTTAATAAATTACAGAAATTGTGCTTTTTATGTATATATTGAGCGATGAAACGTCTAAAAATTCACGTTTCTATGGCAATACATTGAAATTCAGTTAGTTAATTTTCGTAAATCTGTACACACTTCGATAACGTTGTACCGGACAAGTGGGGTTTTCGAATCACAGAAATTGTTTTGTTGTCACCTCAATGTGGTCATATCTGCACGTTTTTTTTGTTTAGCCGGTGCGTTCCTATTAATATAATTTCTCCAAAGCGGATGTCGTTGTCGAGGTTGAAAGATTTCCCGAAAGATGAAAGATATATGGGAAAAGTAGAAAGTGGCTTAATTTGTCCAAGTCGGAAGAATTGTGTACCTTAGCCCTCTCTAAATAAAACAGGTAACTATGGCAGGAATCGCCCATTTGGTCATTATGGCCGGCGGGGTCGGAAGCCGCTTCTGGCCGATGAGCACCCCCGCTGTTCCCAAACAGTTTTTGGATATCACGGGGGAGGGTCGTACCCTCATCCAACGCACGGCCGACCGTTTTGCCTCTCTCGTTCCCCCCGAAAGGATGTGGGTGGTCACCGCAAAGCAATATGCCCCGCTGGTCCGAGAGCAGCTGCCGGAGATTCCCGCCGCTAACCTCCTTCTGGAGCCTTGTATGCGCAATACCGCCCCTTGCATCGCCTATGCGGGGTGGAAAATCAAGGCCGTCGATCCTGAGGCCGCTATTGTGGTCTCCCCGGCCGACCATGTCGTCACCGACGTTGCTGAGTTCCGACGGGTCATTGCCCATTCGCTCGCCTTCGTCACCGATCGTCCGGCTATCCTCACCTTGGGCATGAAACCGACTCGTCCGGAAACGGGTTACGGCTATATCGCCGTAGCGGCCGGGCAGACGCAGGGCATTCTCCCCGTGGAGTCCTTCCGGGAGAAACCCTCTCTCGCTGTGGCGGAGAGCTATCTGGCCGAAGGACGCTATTTTTGGAATTCCGGACTTTTCCTCTGGCATGTGAGGACTCTTGAGGCGGCTTTCCGAACCTATACCCCTGCACTGGCTGACCTCTTCGACCGCATGTCCGCCGCTTTCTATACTCCCGACGAACAGAGGGCTGTCGATGCGCTCTATCCGGAGTGCCAGTCCATCTCCATCGACTACGCCGTCATGGAGAAGGCTTCGGACCTTTACGTCTGTCCGGCCGATTTCGGTTGGTCCGACTTGGGGACATGGGGCTCGCTCCACACGCTGCTGCCGAAGGACGAGTGCGACAACGCCAGTGTGGGTGACCGTGTGAAGCTGGTGGACTCCCGTCACTGTATCGTTCACGTCCCGTCCGGCAAACGGGTGGTCGTGGAGGGACTCGACGGCTATATTGTGGCCGAGCGTGACGGCACGCTGCTGATTTGCCGGCTGCAGGACGAACAGCATATCAAGGAGTTCTCCCGATAGAGGCTCCTCTCTAATACGAATGAAAAGAAAAGCTAAAATGGAAAAACGAAAGAAAGTCTTTGTCTCCGGCTGCTACGACATGCTTCACAGCGGCCACGTCGCCTTCTTTGAGGAGGCGGCCACTTACGGTGACCTCTACGTCGGCATCGGTTCCGACCGTACCGTCTACGAATTGAAGGCCCGCAAGACCATCAATACCGAGGCCGAACGTCTCTACATGGTCAAGGCCCTCCGCTGCGTGAAGGATGCCTGGATTAACAGCGGGTCGGGTCTGCTCGATTTCGAGAAGGAGTTGCGCCTCCTTCGGCCCGATATCTTCTTCGTCAACAGCGATGGGGCCACCCCGCTCAAGGCGCAGCTTTGCAAGGAGTTGGGCATTCAGTATGTGGTGAGCAAACGGATTCCCCACGGCAACCTTCCCGCCCGCTCGACGACGCTCCTCCGTAAGGAGTGCCGCATTCCCTATCGCCTTGACCTGGCCGGCGGATGGCTCGACCAGCCCTTTGTCAGCAAATATTGCGCCGGACCGGTGCTCACTGTGTCGGTCGAACCGGAGTGCGAGTTCAACGACCGTAGCGGTATGGCCTCCTCGACCCGTAAAAAAGCCGTGGAACTTTGGCAGACCGATGTCCCTGAAGGGGATAAGGAGAAGTTGGCCAAAATGCTCTTCTGCTTTGAAAATCCCCCCGGAACGAAATATTTCAGCGGTTCGCAGGATTCCTTGGGCATTGTGTTGCCTGGTGTGAACAAACTCGAATATGCGGGGGATTACTGGCCGGTATCTATTGAGAGCCGCACCGATGCCGACCTCTTGCGTTGGATAGAATCCCGTCTCTGGCTCTATCCTCTCTATCCTCGGAGTGCCTCTTACGATGTGATGGCCGATGTCGATGTCACCCCTGCTAAGGCGCAGGCGCTCAGCACAGCCGCCCGCTCCTGTTGGGAGGCTATCTTGACCCGTGATGCCGTCGCTTTCGGACGGGAGGTGCGCAACGCTTTTGAAGCGCAAATTGCCATCTTCCCCCATATGATTTCCGACGATATCCTGACGGAGATTGAACGCTATAGATCCGTTGCGTTGGGCTGGAAGTTAAGCGGGGCCGGCGGTGGGGGCTACCTCATCTTTGTCAGCGAGAAGCCTATCGAGAACGCCATGCAGATTCACATCCGCCGGTGAAATTCTCTATTAATATGGAAGGAGCCAAGGTGTAACGACACCTTGGCTCCTTTATTTCAGTAAAAACCTTTCGTTTTACACCTCCTCTTCGTTGTCGTCGGCAGGGTCAACAAAGCGACGAGTCAGTTCCCCATAGGCGTCGATGCGCCTATCCCGCAAGAAGGGCCACCAGCGGCGCACCTCCTCGGTGCGGCCCAGGTCAATCGTCACGGTGTGTGTCATCTCCACATCGGTCGGGGCTTGCCACACAATCTCCCCTTGCGGACCGGCCACAAAGCTACTCCCCCAGAATTGTATGCCGGCGGTCTGTCCCGACGGGTCTGGCTCATATCCTGTCCGGTTCACGGCGATGAGGGGCAGTCCGTTGGCGATGGCGTGTCCCCGTTGCACGGTAATCCACGCCTCCCGTTGCCGCTCCTTCTCCTCCGGTGTGTCGCTGCTCTCCCAACCGATGGCGGTGGGGTAAATCAGCACCTCAGCCCCTCGCAGGGCCATCAGGCGGGCCGCTTCGGGATACCACTGGTCCCAGCAGACCAGTACACCGAGTCGCCCTACCGAGGTTTCGATGGGTCGGAATCCGAGGTCACCCGGGGTGAAGTAGAACTTCTCATAGTAGGCTGGGTCGTCGGGGATATGCATTTTCCGGTATTTCCCGGCGATGGAGCCATCCCGTTCGAAGACGACCGCCGTGTTGTGATACAGTCCCGGAGCACGCCGCTCAAAGAGCGAAGCCACAATGACCGTCTCCGTCTGACGGGCTATCCGGCTGTAAAAGTCACTCACCGTCCCGGGAATCGGTTCGGCCGCCTCGAAAAAGGCCGGATTTTCCGTCTGGCAGAAGTAGGGGCTGTCGTGCAACTCCTGCAACACGACGAGTTCGGCCCCCTCTTCGGCACACTTCTCGATACCCGCTTTGAGCCGTTGCCGGTTCGCTTCTCGGTCAGGGCCGTTGGCCTGTTGCACCAGGCCTATGATGAGACTCTTTTCCATAGGGTTAGAATGTTTTTAGATATTGAGCACCCCTTCGGGGTATTGCATGGTGACACAGTGCAGGGAGCCGTGCTGCCGGATGAGCGGACGGCAGTCAATCCCCTTGATTTCGTACCCCGGGAAGGCCTCTTGCAGCACTTCGGCCGCCGCCCCGTCGAGGGTCGGTGTGCCGTAGGTCGGGTAGAGTATCGCCCCGTTCACCGCCAGGAAGTTGGCGTAGGTGGCGGGCAGCCGTTCCCCGTCGTGATAGGTCGGAGCGGCCATCGGGAGGGGGAGCAGTCGGTAGGGTCTCCCTTGCAGGGTGGTGAAGGTGCGGAGTTGCGCCTCCATCTCGGTGAGGGCCGCATAGTGCAGGTCGTTCCGGTCCGTGCAGCGCACATAGACGATGGTATCGTCGGGACAGAAGCGGACCAGCGTGTCAATATGGCTGTCGGTGTCGTCCCCTGCCAGAAAACCATGTTCCACCCACAGCACCCGTTCCATACCCAACGTCTTTTTCAGGTATTGCGTTATCTCCCTCCGGCTCATCGGTTCGTTCCGATTCGCCGACAGCAGGCACTCCGCCGTGGTGAGCAGCGTCCCCTGTCCGTCTGAGTCGATGGAGCCTCCCTCGAGGACGAATCTTTGCTGCCGGTATTTTGCCCGGAAGGTATCCGTCTCCTGTAGACGGCGGGTGATTCGGTTGTCCAAGTTGGCGGCGAACTTCATTCCCCACCCGTTGAAGGTGAAGTCAAGGAGTTCAGTCTTTCCCGTTCCGGGTTGCACGAGAGATATTCCCCCGTGGTCCCTCGCCCAGGTGTCGTTGGTCGGACAGTTGCGGAATATCACCCTGTCGAGACTCATCCGACCGGCCAGCTTTCTCCGCACCGCCTCCGCATCGGGAGCGACAATCAGCAACGCCTCCCGTCCGACAATCTCTCGGGCGATGGCGATGAAGCACTCCTCCGTTTCGTCGAGATAGTCCCGCCAGTCGGTAGCGGCATGCGGCCAGGTGAGCTGCACGCCCGATTGGGGATACCATTCGGCCGGTAGGGTATAGCCGTTGCGGGTCATCACTTCTCTTTGGGTTTGCGGTCGAAGAAGGGATTTTTCGACGAGACGCTTAGGGGCAGGGCAAGGCATTGCCGGCAACCGGGGAGCAGTCCCATTTTCTCCACCGCCCAACCGGCCGAGAAGAGTACTCGGCTGTCCACCCGCAGGTCAGCGGCTTTGGCGCAGGCCGATCCGATGGCTATCCCCACATCAATGGCGTTGATGGCGCAAGGGGCCTCCTGGGGTTTCTCCCCGCAACTGGCGAAGCCGCAATAGGCGCAGTTCAGCCCTTGCGGACCGCTGTGGGTGCCTATCACCACCATGGCATTGGCTTGCCGTATGTTTTCGCTGTCCCGCAACAGGAAGTGCATCCCTGTCTCTTTGGCCATCCGCTCCATCTGTTCCGCCACCTTGTCGATATCCTCATCCGTCAGCGTGACGATTTCCAGCAAATCCACCCCTTTTCCTTTCGGGGCGGTACGGGCGGCGGCCATAATCTGCCGAGCCGCTTCAAGTATGTAGTCCTTCCGGACCGCTCTTTCATTGAGTTTCATGGTTGTCGGTATTGGTACAATCTTTACAAAGATAACAATTCTCGTCGGATTTATCCTCCCGTACCGGTGAAATATCCCCCTTCCGTATCTTTTTGTCGCTCTCTCCGTTTCGTTTCCCGCCTCATTTCCGCTCTTTTGTTACACGATTGTAACACATTAGTTACCTCTTTTCTCGTCCCGATTGCGTATATTTGTCTACAAATTTTAAAAAATGTGCATGTTGACGATGCTCGCATTCCAATGTCACAACAAAACAATACCACTATAATTAATTAATCCTCAGAAAACTATGGAAAGTGCCTTTATAGGCTTTGTCGTCTTTCTCTTCCTGTTGGCCATTTTCGACCTCTGGGTCGGTGTGAGCAACGATGCGGTGAACTTTCTCAACTCGGCCATCGGTTCGAAGGCGGCGACCTTCCGGACGATTATCATCATCGCCGCCGTAGGGGTCTTTTGCGGGGCTTCCATGAGCAACGGCATGATGGATATCGCCCGCCACGGCATCTTCCGTCCGGAGCAGTTCTCCTTTTACGAACTGATGTACGTCTTTCTCACCGTCATGGTGGCCGACATTATCCTCCTCGATATTTTCAATTCGCTAGGGATGCCCACCTCCACCACCGTCTCGATGGTATTCGAACTCTTGGGAGCCTCCTTTGCACTGGCTATGGTCAAGCTCTCCTCCGACACCACGGGACTCACCTTTGCTGACCTGCTCAATACCGAAAAGGCCCTCTCCGTCATTCTGGGTATTTTCCTTTCGGTCGCTATCGCCTTCTTCTTTGGAGCGGTGGTGCAGTATCTCTCCCGACTCCTCTTCACTTTCCACTATGCGGGTAAAATGCGTTGGAAAGCCGGTCTCTTCGGGGGTATTGCCATCACGGCCATCATCTACTTCATGCTCATCAAGGGGGTGCGTGACCTCTCTTTCATGACTCCTGAAAACAAGGCTTTTGTAGCGGCTCATACCCCTTACATCTTAGGCGGATGCTTCATTGTCTCCACTCTCGTCATGCAACTGCTTCACCTCTGTAAGGTCAATGTCTTCAAGGTAGTTGTTATGGTGGGGACTTTCTCCTTGGCTATGGCCTTTGCGGGGAACGACCTGGTCAACTTTATCGGTGTGCCTTTGGCTGGCTTCTCCTCCTATCAGGAGTATGCGGCCAACGGTTTGGGTGACCCCATCTCCTTCACTATGGAGGCGTTGAATGAACCGGCCCGTACACCGGTCATCTTCCTCATTGCGGCGGGGGCCATCATGGTCGTTTCGCTGGCTACCTCCAAGAAGGCACACCATGTGGTGAAGACCTCCGTCGATCTCTCTCGGCAGGATACGGGCGAAGAGATTTTCGGTTCCTCTCGGGTAGCCCGCAATCTGGTACGTTGGTTCTCCTCGGTGAGCACCTTTGTGGTCGATGTCACTCCCGTCAAGGTGCGGCGCTGGGTCAATGACCGCTTCAATGCCGAAGATATACAAATAGAGAACGGTGCCGCCTTCGATTTGGTGCGGGCCTCCGTCAACCTTGTGCTGGCCGGACTCCTTATTGCTTTGGGTACCTCCCTCAAACTGCCTCTCTCTACCACCTATGTCACCTTCATGGTGGCTATGGGGACCTCCTTGGCCGACCGAGCCTGGAGCCGTGAGAGCGCCGTCTTCCGCATTACCGGAGTACTCTCGGTCATTGGTGGTTGGTTCATCACGGCCGGAGCGGCTTTCCTTTTGGCCTTCATCATTGTCCTCATCATGTATTTCGGCGGTTTTTGGGCCGCTATTGCCGTGGTGGTGCTGAGTATTGTGCTCCTCATCCGCAGTCAGATTGTCTACCGCCGTCGGGCGAAGAAGGAGAAACACGATGACCTCTTCTACGAAATGCTTGCCACGAAAGACAAAGAGCAGGTTTGGACACTTCTCCACCGCCATATTCTTGAGAGCCACAGCCTCTTCCTCTCCGATGCGATGCAGATTTACGGCTCCATTGTCGATGGCTTCCTCTACGAAGATTTGAAACCCCTCCGCAAGGCTGGGTCGAAACTACAAATTGAGAAGAATACGCTGAAGAACAACCGTCGGAAAGAGACTTTGGGTATGCATCGGGTTTCCCGAGCGGTCGCTATCGGTAAAAATACCTGGTTCCACCTCGGCTGTAACAGTTGCGAACAGATTATGTACAGCTTGCGTCGTATGTGCGAACCCTGTCTGGAGCATGTCGACAACAACTTCACCCCGCTGCCGCCGTCGCTGGTCGAGGAGTTTGTTCCCCTCAAAAATCAGATTATCTCCCTTTTCGACCGTGCCTTGCTCGTCTTGCGTAACGGCCTCTTCGAGAAGACTATTGAATTGCGGGCCGACGGTGAGAACCTCGAGGAACTCCTTCGGACGAAACGCAAAGTGCTGGTTGAGAATATTTCACAAGACGAATGGAAGGAGTACATCTCCGTTCTCTATGTCTATCTCAATCTTTTGCAGGAGTCGCAGGAAATGCTCTTCCAGTTGCGGAGCCTCTTGCGTACCGAGCGCAAACTGAATCAGGCATAGCTCTACGTGTAAAGACGATTTTTCTCCCGCACTTTCGGTAGTAAGGAACAAAACAGAGTTTTTTTCACACGTTTTGCTGTGAGTGTAGAGACCCCTGCCTCCGGCAGGGAGAGAGGTATTGGATAATTTTATTTAGGGTTGCAATGTGTGGCTACACCACACATTGCAACCCTTTCGGTAAGTTTCGATTACCACCTTCGCAAACAAGTTTTGATAAATATCTAAAAATATTATCCCGATAAACAGGGAGGCGGGTAGGGGAGACCGCTTTTTTTGGACACCAAATTTGGTTTATTCCACAGAATAGTTTATATTTGAGTGTTCTATCTATTTTTCGACTATGGATTATCTGGATGTAGAAGAACAGTTGGTGGAGGTTATCCGTAAATTCCCCGACGATGAGGATTCGGCTGAGAACTATTTTCGTTCACTCTTGAAGTCCGATGACGAGTTGCAGGAGAATTTCAGTGAATGGTGTGTCTCGAAAGGCTATTCTGAGCGAAAAGCTTTCCGCACCGTCTATGAGGAGTATGCTGTACTGAAAAACAAGGCGTGGGAGAGCATGCTTTTCGATGAGGAGGCTGACCTCTGAACCGGCCCCTTTTTCCCCGTAGGGGCGGGATTTGCAAGGGGGAGTCACTTTCCCTATAGGACGGATATGCGGATGTGTTTCCGCTTTTTTATGCCTTTATCCCTCTTTTTTCGTCTTTTGTTTGCCTCCGAAAGGGCTTGAATAGTTAAATAGTGTGAAATATCTTCATTTCCCCCTCTTTTTCCCTCGAAAATATGTTTTATAACATAAAATACCCCTATATTTGCACCGTGTTTTTCATGGTATTATATTTTAAGGTTAATAGAGATTGGTTGTCGTGAGACAATCAATTTTTTTTGTCCCTACTTCTGGGATTCTAATTCTTTTCGAGCGGTAGCGAGCGGTTAAATTTCGGGGTGGATGTTTGAAAAATCCCCCGATAGACGCTATCTTTACATTGCTAAATCAGGAATTGCCTTATGAAGAAATTTCTCCTCACCTTCGCTCTCCTCTCCGCAGCGGCCTATGCCGGTGCCTGTACCAGCCTCTTGGCCGGTCGCAAAGCCACGGCCGACGGCTCCACGCTTGTCACTTACGCTGCCGATTCGCATACTCTCTATGGAACACTCTATTTCCTTCCGGCGGCTGACCATCCCGACAGCAGTTGGGTGGAGATTCGGGATTACGATACCAACAAGCCTTTGGGCCGTATTCCCCAAGTGCCCCACACTTACAAGGTGGTGGGTTGCATGAACGAATATCAGGTGACTATTACCGAAACTACTTTTGACGGACGGCTTGAACTGGTCGACACTACCGCCATTCTCGACTATGGCAGCCTCATGCGCCTGGCTCTCCAACGGGCTCGCACCGCTCGGGAAGCCATCTCCGTGATGACCTCCTTGGTGCAGAAGTATGGCTACTACAGCAGCGGTGAGAGTTTCTCCATTGCCGACCCTGAGGAGATATGGATTCTCGAAATGATTGGCAAGGGCCATGCCTCCAAAGGGGCTGTCTGGGTGGCTGTCCGTATTCCCGACGACTGTATCGCCGCCCATGCCAACCAGTCCCGCATCCACACCTTCCCGCTTGACGATCCTGACAATTGTCTCTACTCTCCCGATGTCATCTCCTTCGCTCGGGAGCACAAGTATTTCAGTGGTCTGAACCGTGATTTCAGCTTCTCCGATGCCTATGCTCCGGCTGGTTTCGAGGAGATTCGCTCCTGCGAGGCACGGGTCTGGAGCTTCTACAACCGCTTCGACTCTACCATGACCGCCTATCTGCCTTACCTCTACGGTCAGTCATCCAATCCGATTCCCCTCTATATCAAGCCTGACCATAAGCTCTCTCTGCAGGAGATGAAAGAGGCCATGCGTGACCATTTCGAGGGAACTCCCTTCGATATGACGCAGGATGTCGGTGCCGGTCCCTTTAAGGTGCCCTATCGTTTCCGTCCCTTGACCTTCGAGGTTGACGGAGAGACCTACGTCAACGAACGGGCTATTGCTACCCAACAGACGGGCTTCTCCGTGGTCGCCCAGCAACGTTCGTGGCTACCCGACGCTATTGGCGGCGTGCTTTGGTTCGGAGTCGACGATGCCAACACTTCCGTCTATGTTCCCCTCTATACGGGAGCTTTGAGCGAAGCACCCCTCTCTTTCCGGGAGGGCAACGGCAACCTCTACAAGGTCTCCTGGACCTCCGCTTTCTGGGTATTCAACTGGGTGGCCAACATGGCTTATGCCCGCTACAACCTGATGATAGAGGATATCCGTCCCGTGCAACGGCAACTAGAGAAGGCTTTCTCCAAGCAGCAGCCTAAACTCGAGCGGCGGGCTCTCGACCTTATCACCGAAGAGCCTCAGAAGGCTCTGGAGATTCTCGACCGTTACAGTCGGGAGAGTGCTGACTCTACCACTTCCCGTTGGCGGGAGCTGGGCGAATTTCTGTTGGTGAAATACCTCGACGGGAACCGCAAACGGGAGGTCGACGGCGCTTTCCTCTACAATCCTTATGGCTTTCCCGAAGAGCCTGACTTCCCCGGTTACTCCGAAGATTTCTATCGGGCCATCGCCAATGACACGGGCGACCGCCTGAAAGTCAACTTCTGACGCTACGGAATTTTGTCGTTTCGCTTGGAAATCTCAAATTCTTTCCCTAAATTTGTAAGAACCATGTGATTATTCATTTAAATCCAGAGAATATGGAAAACGAAGATTTATTGAAAGAAGTGACCGCCAAAGCCCAAGTGTGGTTAGGCGAAGGGTACGATGCCGCTACCCGTGCCGAAGTGCAACGTATGCTCGACAACGACGACAAGACCGACCTCATTGAGGCCTTTTATAAGGATTTGGAATTCGGTACGGGCGGCTTGCGAGGCATTATGGGTGCTGGCTCCAACCGCATGAACATCTATACCGTAGGGGCCGCTACGCAAGGTTTGGCCAACTATCTCAAGAAGGAGTTCGCCTCCCTGCCGCAAATCAAGGTGGTCATCGGTCACGACTGCCGCAACAACAGCCGGAAGTTCGCCGAAATTTCGGCCGACATCTTTTCCGCCAACGGCATCAAGGTCTACCTCTTTGATGCCCTCCGGCCGACCCCCGAAATCTCTTTCGCTATCCGTGAATTGGGCTGTCAGAGTGGTATTATCCTCACCGCTTCGCACAACCCTCGGGAGTACAATGGCTATAAGGCCTACTGGTCCGACGGGGCCCAGATGATTTCCCCGCACGACCGCAACACTATCTCCGAGGTTAACAAGGTCCGCTCGGTGGCCGATATCTGCTTCAAGGGGAATCCTGCCCTCATCCAAATCATCGGCAAGGATATTGACGACAAGTATATCGCCCGCATTAAGGCCCTGTCGCTCAATCCCGAGGCTATCGCCCGCCAGAAGGATATGAAGATTGTCTATACCCCTATCCACGGCACTGGTGTGCGGCTCATTCCCGCTACCTTGGCGGCTTATGGCTTTACGAACATTATCCACGTGCCCGAACAGGATGTGGTGAGCGGTGATTTCCCTACGGTGAAGTCACCGAACCCCGAAGAGCCCGCCGCTCTCGACCTTGCTATCCGCAAGGCTAAAGAGGTCGATGCCGATATCGTCCTCGCCTCTGACCCCGATGCCGACCGTATCGGCATCGCCGTGAAGAACGACAAAGGCGAATGGATTCTCGTTTCGGGTAACCAAAACGCTCTTCTCTATACCTACTACCTCATCACCCAATACAAGGCGACGGGTCGTGTTCAGCCGGGGGCTTACATGGTAAAGACCATTGTCACCTCCGAGTTGATGAAGAAGATTGCCGACCGCAACGGTATTGAGTGCTTCGATGTCTATACCGGCTTCAAATGGATTGCCGCCGTCATGCGGGAGTTCGAGGGCAAACGTCAGTATATCGGTGGGGGCGAAGAGAGTTACGGCTTCCTTGTTGAGGATTTCGTGCGGGACAAAGACTCCGTCTCCGCCTGTGCCATGATGGCTGAAATCGCCGCTTGGGCCAAAGACAACGGCAAGAGTCTCTACGAGTTGTTACAGGATATCTATGTGGAATATGGCTACTCCAAGGAGAAGGGTATTTCAGTAGTCCGTACGGGCAAATCAGGGGCTGAGGAGATTGAGGCCATGATGAAGAATTTCCGGGAACACCCCATCACCGAAATTGCCGGTTCCAAAGTGGTGCTTGTCAAAGACTACTCCACGCTGATTGCTTACGACACGGTGGCTGGTGAGAAGGCTACGCTCAACATGCCTACCACCTCCAATGTACTGCAATATTTCACCGAAGACGGCACCAAAGTCTCTGTCCGTCCGTCGGGTACGGAACCGAAAATCAAGTTCTATATCGAAGTGGCGGGTACATTGCCTTCTCGGGCCGATTACGACAAGGTTGTTGCGGCTACCGATGCCAAAATACAGGCTGTCGCCGCCTCTTTCAACGTATAGTGGTGGTGTGAAATATTTCGATAGAGAAATGGAGAGGATATTTCCTCTCCATTTCTTTTTTTGAAAAATATTTTGCTGTTAAAAATTTTATTTCTACTTTTGTAATACTAGAACCCGCCAAGCCTCTCAACGATGCTCAAATGTGCGGGTCGTTTTTTTATATACAGGTATGAGATACCCCTTTCATAAAAATTTTACTTCTCCTCATGATTTAGTCCAGTTATTGGAGTCAAGGGGCCTTTTAATTCACGATAGAGCGAAGGCAGAACATTGTTTAACCCACATAAGCTACTATCGTCTTTCAGCATATATGTATCCGTTGTTGGAGATACCGAAAGAGAATCATACGTACAAAACGGGGGCATCTTTTGAAAAGGTGATGATGCTTTATTCTTTTGACAAAAAATTGCGGTTACTTATTTTTAATGAGATAGAAAAAATAGAAATTTCTCTAAGAAGTGCGATTGTCAATATTGGTTGTGAAATGTTTGGTGATTGCTTTTGGATGACAAATTCTAAATTTTTTTCCAATACTGATAAGTTTGACAAAACAATGGGGCTGATTGACGAGGAATTGAATAGGTCACATGAAGTATTTATAGCTCATTTTAAGGAAACCTATACTGAACCTTATCCGCCAGCATGGATTCTTGTGGAAATTTTACCATTAGGACTTCTCACCAGGATTTACACTAATATTAAAGAGAAGAGAGTAAAGAAGCGTATAGCTCAATCTTTTGATTTACAGATTGCTCCTTTTGAGTCTTGGGTAACCATTATAACATTGACACGAAACGCTTGTTGTCATCATGCCCGCATATGGAACAAGAAAAATACTATACAGCCGATGTCCCCTGAAAAGATGAATCGTAAATGGATAACATTGCCTGCTGACCCCTTACGGGTTTATTTCAACTTGTGTATTATCAAATATTTCCTTGATAGAATATCTCCAGAAAATAATTTGACAACAAATTTGCAGACATTGTTTCTACAATACCCGGAAATAGATCTTAGGGCCTTGGGATGTCCTTCTGAATGGGCAAGCGAACCTCTATGGAAATAGGAAGAAAAGGTATAAATTTTACTCTAGCCTTCCGGTAGTTCTCAGGTACTCCGTTTCGTAAATCTTGTATTGCGTCTGCGCCTCGATGTAGTTACTCTCGGCCTGTTGCCATTGCGATTGGGCGTCGAGCAGGTCGGTCAGTGTCGCCATCTGGTTGCGGTAGTAGGTCTCCATGGTCCGCAGGTTCTCTTCCGCCTGTTCCAGCCCCAGTTCAGCCGTCTCTATCATCAGATAGCTCTCCGAGACGTTCTGCAACGCCTGTTGTGCCTCGATGGTCAGCAGCCGGCTCTTCTCCTGGAAGTCAAGTCGGGCGTTCAACAGGTCATATTTCGACTTCTTCACTTTCTTGAAGTTGGCCCCCCAGTGCAGAATGGGAATGCTCACCGAAAGCATCCCTAAGGGGAAACCCTGTTTGAATTCGCTCGACATCTGGGTAATTGACCCGTCCGTTGTATTGACGCTGGCCATCTTCATCTTGATGTTCCCCAAGTAGCTGTATCCGAGACCCAATCCCACGGTGGGCAGCATGTCCGCCCGAGTTACCTTTATCTGTTGCTCTTGGGCGTCAATCTGTTTTTGCAACAGTCGTAGTTCGGGCCGTTGCGAAATGTCTCCGTCGAGTATGGGAGCCGCCCCCGTCTCAAAGAGGGTGTCAGTGGGGATTATCTCCGTGGTGAAGTCCACTCCCAGCACGTTACAGAGAGCCAGTCGGCATAGGTTCACTCCGTTGCGGGCTTTCTGCAGCTGGTAGTTTATCTCGCTCCGTTTGGCGGTGATGCGCAACAGGTCGTTCTTCGTCGCCAGTTGCGCCGAGAGACTCACCTCCACTTGGCGGTAGAGTGCCTCCATCTGTTCGCAGTAGCTCTCCAGCATCCCGATTTTCCGTCGGGTGGCGATGTAGGTCCAGTAGGCGTTGTCAGCATCGGCAATCACCTCCATGCGGGTTTTCCGCACATTCTCGTCGGCACTCTCCACTCCGATGCGGGCTAGTTTGTTGCCGGCGATGATTTTCCCTCCGGCATAGATAGGCTGTATCAGATTGATGCCGGCCAGGTAGGTCCCCTTCATCTGCATCGCCATTCCCATGCCCATCTCTTCCACCTTCGTCATCTCCACGTCGTTGAGCAGGTAGACTCCCATGCCGGTCGCATCAATCGAAGGGAGGTACGAACTGAAGGCAACGTATTTGTCAAGTTCGGCCTTGCGTAGGTCGTTCTCTGCCTTTTGCAGCGTTTCGTTATGCTCCAGTGCCATTGCTCGGCAGTCGGCCTGACTGAGTACCAACGGCTCTTGCGCCTTGACGGTCGTTCCCCATAGCAGAAGCCCTGTCAGGAGCAGTCCCGGCAGCAGAGTGTGTATTTTTTTCATGCAAGTTACAGGTTTCATGCGACAGCTCTTTTGATGTGGAACAAAGCCGAGTAGAAAACCGGCAGGAGAATCAGGGTTATCAGTGTCCCCACAGCCAGTCCGCCCATGATGGTGATGGCCATCGAACTGTACATCGGGTCACCGATGAGGGGAGCCATACCCACAATGGTGGTCAGCGAAGCCATCAGTACGGGTCGCACACGCGATACCGTCGCCTCGACCACGGCTTTGAAGGGCGGATAGTGCTCTTGGAGGGTCAGGCGGTTTATCTCGTCCATCAGCACGATGGCATTCTTCACAATCATTCCCATCAGACCCATCATTCCCACAATGGCGATGAAGGTGAAGGGCTGGCGGAAGAAGTAGATTACAGGGGCGATACCGCACACGATGAAGGGGATGCAGAAGAATATCAGCCCCACCTTTTTCCAGTTGTTGAAGAGCAACAGCAGTATCACAAGGATGATAATCAGCGTCAGCGGCATATAGCCGAACACGTAGCCGATTGCCTCACCTTCCAGTTCGCCTTCTCCGACCCACCGCATTTCATAGCCGGCCGGTAGGGGTATCGCCTCAATCTCCTTCTTGATGCTGGCCACCACTTTGGCCGGAGTCGCCTCGAAGACATTCGGATTGGGGTCGCACTCCGCTTCGATTATCCGTTTCCCGTTGAGCCGTTCCACATAGTCCTCTTCCCAGTCCAGACGGATGTTGGGGGCCACGTTGCTCAGCGGTGTGCTGCGGAACATCTCGTCCTGCAGTTCCTGTATTCCCTGGCCTGTGGTCATCGCCTTCTCTATGGCCGCCTCGTCGAAGTGCATATTGGTCATGCTCCACACAGGGATGTCGGCCACGTTCTGTATGCGGCTTCCGTCGCTGTTGCGCACCTGCAACTTGATGGGCAGTATCTTGTCCTGTTCGTAGAGTACCCCTACCGGTAGTCCGTCGGTGGCGGCGAGTAGGGCGTTCCCCACGTCGCTCCGGTCAATGTCGGCCCGTAGGGCATCCCGTTGCACGTATTCGGCCACGAGACTCTTCCCCTTGGCTTTCCAGTTGTTCTGCACCGAATAGGGGTCGATATAGGGGTTGCGCCGCATAATCTCCTCCGCTTGCCGGCTGAGGTCCCGCAATACCGTCGGGTCGGGTCCGCCGAATTCCACTTCGACGGTGTGTGTGGTGGAGATGGAGAAGTTGTATTTCCTGGCTCGGATATAGGCATCGGGATAGTTGTCCCGCAACTGTTGCAGCACTACGGGGATTACTTTCTTCACCGTGTGGAAGTCTTTACAGTCGACCAACAGTTCACCGTAGCAGTCGCCTCCCGAGGTCATGGGCCGCACGAGACAGTAGCGGGCCGGTGCACTCCCCATGCTTGCCGTCACCCGTTCGATGGCAGGATTCTCCTTCAGGGTGCGGGTGATGGCCATCAGGTCTTCCCGCACAGAGTCAGCGTTGGTTTGAGCCGGACGGAAATATTCGATGATGAATTGGTTGTAATCGAAGTCCGGGAAGAAGAGGTTCTTCACCTTCGTCATCCCGTAAGCCGAGGCTATCAATATCACAACGGCCGTGACGATGGTCACCGTCTTATGTCCGATGAGGGTGGAGATGGTCCGGCGCACGAAGCGGTGGGCGGCAGAGTTCAAGAGGGCCTCTTTTGCCCCCTGTTTCTCCCGAGCCGGCAGCCACGACTTGGCGCACATCGGCACCTGGACGAGAGCCAATACCCAACTGGCGAGCAGACTCACGCAGAGCACCTTGAAGAGGTCCCCCGCATACTCTCCGGCCGACGTGGGCGACAGGTAGATGCCGATGAAGGCCGAGGCGGCGATTATCGTTGCGCCCAATAGCGGCAGCGCCGTGTTCTTCCCGATGCGGAAGAGATAGGTCTTGGGTCCGTACCCCCGTTTTTTGTCGATGAGGATACCGTCCATTATCACTATGGCATTGTCGACCAGCATTCCCATGGCCACGATGAACGACCCTAACGAGATACGTTGCAGGGTGGTGCCGCCCGCCAACAAGATAGGGAAGGAGAGGGCGATGGTGAGAATAAGTCCGAAGCCGATGATTACTCCGCTCCGGAAGCCCATGGTGAATATCAGCACGATGATGACGATGAGCACCGACTCCAGCAGGTTCAGCATGAACGAACTGATAGCCTTGTTCACCTTGTCAGGCTGGAAAAATATCTTTTCCACATTCATACCGGCCGGCATCCGTTGCATCACCTCCGCCAGCTTCTTGTCGACCGCCTTCCCCACGTCGGGCACGATGACCTCGTTTTCCATGGCGAGGCAGATGGCGATGGCCGGTTTTCCGTCGACGAAGAAGCCGTTCTGCTGCGGTTCGGTGTAGGTCCGCTCCACCTCGGCGATGTCGCCCAGGCGTATTGTCTTGCCGTCAAGGGTATGGATAAGCAGGTTGCGTATGTCCTCTTCGTTCTCTATATTGTCCGTTATGCGGAAAGGTATCTTGTCGCTCCCTTGCTGGTATTTGCCCGCCTCAATCGGTTTCCCCGCATTTTGCAGGGCCATCATTATTTGTGTGGGAATCAGCCCGTTGCGGCTTATTTTCTCCTTCGATAGCGTTATGTTGATGGTCTCGTCCCGGTTTCCTCCGAGGTTAATCCGCTTCACCCCCTGCACGTCGAGCAGTTCCCGCCGTAGCAGTTTGGCATATTTATACAACTCCCCGTAGTCATATCCGTCCCCCGTCAGGGCGTAGAAGATGCCGTACACGTCCATCATGTCGTCTACCACCACAGGGTCGTAGCACCCTGCCGGCAGTTTGGCCTTCACGTCGTTGATTTTACGGCGTAGCAAGTCGAAGTGTTGCTCCAGTTCGGTCATCATCACACTCATCTGGAACTCCACCGTAATCGTCGCCATCCCACTCTGGCACTGCGAACGGATTTTCTTCACGTCGGGCAATGTCCGCAACTCGTCCTCCACCACCTGTACGGCGTTCAGTTCAATCTCATGGGCCGAGGCTCCCGGCCACGGTATCACCACCATTGCCTGTTTCACGCTGACGGCCGGATCTTCGAGCTTCGGCATCTTGATGAAACTCAGTACTCCAGCCACCAAGATGAAAGCCACCAACGACCAGAAGAGGGTAGGGCGGTTGATGAAAAATTGGGCGATTTTCATTACAGAAGTCCTCCTACATTGCTCGACGATACTGTCACAACGTGTATTTTCTCTCCGTCATGGAGGGCGTTCACCCCGGCTTTCACTACCGTTTCATCCCCGTTCAGACCCTCGGTGATGACAGCGTTTCCCGCATCGTCCATCCCCGTTACGGTAACCGCACGGCGTACCACGGTACTGTCACTCTTCACCACCCACACGCAACTCTTTTCTTCACTGTTCTGGAAAAGGGCATGCAGCGGTAGTGTGTACCCTTCCGCCCCCTCCTTGTTGAGGACGAGGTTCACGGCCACGTTCATTCCCGGAGTCAGGTTATTGTCCGGTGGCGTGTCAAAAGTCAGACGCATTTTGTAGAGTTGGTTCCCGTCAGCCTTCAGGGTGAAGCTCACCAGACTCATCGTCCGGTCGCTGTCCGTGTCGAAGGCCGACCGGCAGGTAATCTGCCGTATCTCCTCCCGTTGCGTATAAAGAGAGGCGGGAATATCCACGGTCACCTCCATCCGGTGGGTGTCGAGCAGCGTCACCAGGGGAGTTCCCGCATCCACCATCTCGGCCTCTTCGAAGTTCACGCTCTGTATGTAGCCCGACACGGGGGCCGTGAGGCGGGTATAGTCGAGTTTGTTCTGATTCACCTTCAGTTGCACACCGAGTTGCGCCAGTCCTGCCGCCGCTTTTTCGTAGTCGTTGCCCGACAGACTCTTGTTCTCGTAGAGTTTCTTCATTCGGGCCACGTAGCTTTTAATCTGGTTATAAAGAATCCGGGTGGCTTCTACAG
>JAJQIP010000157.1 GCA_021199145.1 Porphyromonadaceae bacterium
CGATATTTTTATCGAGAGCTAGGGTCTTCGGATTTTCGTCCGACATACAGGGGAGTTACAGGAAAAGACCGACGAGGAGAATAAGATAACTTTGTCGCATGTTCAGGGAAATCAGCTATTGAGATTATCGAGGATTTGATTGAGTTGAATTTCATCCATGACCAGCACCTGGCGGGCTTTGCTCCCTTCGAACGGTCCAACAATTCCTGCGGCCTCCAGTTGGTCCATCAAGCGTCCCGCCCGGTTGTAGCCAATGGAGAATTTCCGTTGTATCAAGGAGGTTGAACCCTGTTGGTTGGCCACAATCAGCCGTGCGGCCTCTTCGAAGTATTCATCCCTGTCCTTGAGGTCTACCGGATTGTTATTGCTGTTTTCCGAGACATATTCCGGCAAAATATAGGCGGTGGGATAGGCCTGTTGTTGACTGATGTATTGACAGATTCTTTCCACTTCGGGCGTGTCGATGAAGGCGCATTGTACCCGTGTCAATCCGCTGTTGCACGAAATCAGCATATCCCCTTTACCGATAAGTTGGTTGGCCCCCGGTGTATCGAGAATCGTACGGGAGTCAATCATCGAAGCCACTTTAAAGGCAATCCGGGCCGGGAAGTTGGCCTTGATACTCCCTGTAATGATATTGGTTGACGGTCGTTGGGTGGCGATAATCATGTGTATACCTACGGCCCGAGCCAGTTGGGCGATACGGGCGATGGGCAGTTCCACCTCTTTGCCGGCCGTCATGATTAAGTCACCGAACTCATCAATGATAACCACGATATAGGGCATATAGCGGTGTCCTTTCTGGGGGTTGAGCTGGCGGGCGACAAATTTGGCGTTGTACTCCTTGATATTCCGCATTTTGGCCGCTTGCAACAGTTTGTACCGGTTATCCATTTCGATACATACCGAATTGAGCGTCTGTACGACTTTGTCCACATCGGTGATGATGGCATCTTCACTGTCGGGGAGTTTGGCCAGGAAATGCCGCTCAATGACACTGTAAATGCTGAATTCGACCTTTTTAGGGTCCACCATGACAAATTTCAACTGCGACGGATGCTTTTTGTACAAAAGGGAGGTGATGATGGCGTTCAGACCTACCGATTTACCTTGTCCCGTCGCTCCGGCAACCAGTATGTGCGGCATTTTACAGAGGTCCACCATGTATATCTCGTTGGTGATGGTCTTTCCCAAGGCCAACGGCAGGTCGTAGGTGCATTCTTGGAATTTGCGGGAGGCGATGACCGAATGCATCGACACGTTTTGCGGATTCTTATTGGGGACTTCAATCCCTACCGTTCCTTTTCCCGGGATAGGAGCGATAATACGGATGCCGAGGGCGGAGAGACTCAAGGCGATATCGTCTTCAAGGTTTTTGATTTTAGCTATCCTGACCCCCGCTTCCGGAATGATTTCGTAGAGCGTAACCGTCGGGCCTACCGTCGCCTGAATGGAACTGATACGGATACCGTAGTTTTCGAGGGTATTGATAATGAGCTGTTTGTTGGCCTCTTGTTCTTCGATATCCACCGAATTGTTATTGGGCACATCCTGCTTTAACAAATCGAATGTCGGTGCCTTATATTGGGAGAGGTCGAGGGTCGGGTCATACTCATCCAACTCGTTCTCGCTTTTAGCCGCATCTTCCTCCACCCCTGTATTTATGGTGAATTCAGGGTCTTGTTTCTCCTCCTCTTGTTCTGGAGAAAGCGGAAAATCTTCGGTGGATTGGCCTTCTTGAGTAGGTTCGTCAAGTTGGTCCAGAGGAGTTGTCACCGGCGTATCAGACATAGGGGTATCTCCCCCTTCTCCTTCAGGATGACTATTTCCCGCCTCTTGGTCTTGTCCGACTGTACTCTCTGCCTGTTCGTCCGTCTTTATTTCGCTCTCCTCTTCAGGTAGAGGTTTCGGTGTTTTTTTCTTCCAATGGATAAAGTCCATCCGGAACAGATGGCGTAGTACCGCTATAGTACGACGGCTTGCGATAATAAGCAATAACAGTATACCCGACAAGATGATGAGCAGCGTCCCCGGCCAACCGATACGGGCTTCTAACCATAGGGTGGCGTAATAGCCGTGATATCCCCCTAAAAAGAGGTAGGAACCTTCGTAGATATGTTTGAAGAAGAAGCCGAAAAAGAGGGAGAAGAGAATAATCATGCCACAGGTATAGGCCAAAGAGCGGCTGATTGACATGGTGAGAACCCGCATCAGTCTAAGCCCCAGACGAGCCAGGAAAAGCGGAATGAGGAAGGCGGGAATACCCATCCACTTGTTGATGAAAAAGTTGGCATAGACGGCTCCCTGCGAACCGGCCCAATTCTGTATGCCGTTATTGATGCTCCCTAACGTCTGATGAGCCTGGTAATCGATGACGCTTTGGTCGGCCGCACCGTTGAAGAAAAAGGAGATGAAAGATACGGTCAGGTATATGGCAAAAAAGAGTAGTATAAGTCCAAAGACAAAGAGCGTCCGTTCGTCCCGGAGAAAACGCAGGAATTTTTTCCTTGACGATTCCTTAGCCGGAGTAGCTGTATTGGGAGTCGTTGCCTTTTCGCTTTTCTTTGTGGGCATAGATTTTTATCGATTAATACTTCTTGCAAATATAATCATTTTCAGATGATAAATGCGGTTTTATCGGAAAAATTATTCCTCTTCTCAGAAGTATGGCCCTTCCCTGAAGAGAGAAAATGCGCACCCTACTTTTTCCAGAAATAGGAGGTGAAAAGAATAAGTACGGTGAAAATTTCGAGACGGCCCGCCAGCATGGTAAAGGTCAGTATCCATTTGCCCGCCGTGGGAATCAGTGCGAATGAATATACGGCCCTTCCCAATCCAGGCCCTGCATTTCCTATACAGGAGATGGAGCAACCGAAGGCCTCGCCCAGAGTCAGTCCCATGGCGGATAACGCCAACGTACTGACAATGGCGACCAAAGCGTAAATGAAGAGGAACGCCAATATTTTGGAGACCACTTCATGAGAAACGGCCTGTTGGTTCATCCGTACAGGCACAACGGCGTTGGGATGGATTTGCCGGTAAAATTCGTTGAGCGAATTCTTGAGGAGAATCACGATGCGGATTACTTTGGCTCCACCACTGGTCGATGCGGCGCATCCTCCGCAAAACATCAGCAGGCAAAGAAGGATGCAGAAGAAGGGTCCCCATTGGGTGAAATCGGCGGTAAGAAATCCCGTCGATGTAAGGATGGAGGAGGCTTGGAACAGCGAAGTCCGTATGGTCCCCTCTATGCCCATTGTCTCGTATTTTCCGGACAGGAACAGGCCGATGGCCATCAGCAGGGTAAATACGATAGCGATAATCAAATACCACTTTAACTCTTCGTTCCTGAAAATCCTTTTTATCTCTCCTCGAAGGCCTCTGTAAACAAGCGCATAATTTATACCGGAAATCAGCATGAAGACGATGACGATATACTGCGTATAGGCCGAATCCCAATAGACAAGGCCGGCATTTTTCGTTGAGAATCCCCCTGTCGAGGCTGTCGTGAGGGCGTGGCATACGGCATCGAATCCGTTCATCGGACCCAGGCAGAGAAGCAGGGTCAGAACGGTGGTGATACACAGATAGGTTATCCACAATCGTTTGGCAGTCTGCCCGATGCGGGGTTTGAGTTTGTCGTGAGAGATACCGCTCGTCTCGGCGTTGAAAAGAACCATGCTTCCCCCGCTGTTTATCAAAGGGAGTATGGCCAAGGTAAAGAGGATGATTCCCAATCCGCCCAACCATTGTGTGAAACTGCGCCAGAAGAGAACCCCGTGTGGAAGTTGCTCGATATCTTTTATGACACTTGCCCCCGTGCCGGTTATGCCCGACATAGATTCAAAGAGGGCATCGGTCACGTTGTCGACCGCTCCCGACAGGAGATAGGGCAACGTGCTTAAAACAGCGAAAAAGAACCAGCAGAAAGTCACTACCAAGAGGCCGTCCCGCTTCTCCAAAGGTTTGCGCTCCGGATTGGTATATTGAAAGAAAAAGATGGCACCTACTACCGCAGTAATCCCGGCCGACAAGAGGAACGCCAAGGCATCGTGCTCCCCATAGCCCAAGGCTATTCCCATGGGAATGAGCATGGAAACCGCCTCAATCCACAGCAATGCGCCTATGATTTTGAGGACAATACGGAAGTTGATTTCTGCCATGATTTATCCGAACAGTTTGCCTAATTTATGGATGGCGGTATCCATACAGAATACCATGACCCGATCGTTGGCTTGTATCTGTGTATTTCCGTTGATAATCATCGCTTTCCCGTCCCGGATGAGACCACCTAACGTGATATCCCGAGGAAGGTTGAGGTCTTTGACCGGCTTTTGTGTTATGGGAGCGTCCTCCTTTACAACCAGTTCGGCCACTTCGGCATCGGACATGGCGAGGCATTTGGCATTGGAGGAGTCCTCATCGAGGAGGAGTTGGAAAATGTGGCTGGCCGCCAGAAGTTTTTTATTGATGACAGAGCCGATGTCGAGACCTTCGGCGGTTGGGATAAACGACAGGTTTTCCACTCGGGCCACCGTCTTTACAACGCCGAAACGCTTGGCCGACAGGCAGGCGAGGATGTTCGTCTCGGTAGTTTCGGTCAACGCCACAAAAGCGTCGGTATCTTTTATACCTTCGTCTTTGAGCAGGTCTATATCCCGTCCGTCCCCGTTAATGATAACCACTTCCGGTATCTCATTGGCCAGTGCATAACATTTGTCCTTATTCGATTCAATGATTTTCATGTGCATCGAGTCGGGCAATATCTTGGCCAGTCGTACGGCCGTATGGCTTCCGCCCACAACGATAATGTTGTGAACGTCGATTTTCTTTTTCCCCGTGAGTTGTTGGATGTCGTACACATGTTCCGGAGTGGTTATGAAGTATACGATATCCCCCGCCTGGACCATATCCGAACCACGAGGTATGATGGTCTTGTCCCTTCTTTTGATGGCCGCTATATGGTACAGCAGGTGCGTTTTGTTCAGTTCCGAGAGGGGTTGGTCCAGGATGCTGGCGTTTTCCCGTATTTTGGCCCCGATAAGGATAAGTTCGCCGTTACAGAGTTCAAACCAGTTGCGTGCCCAGTTGTGTTTCAGTGTCGTAACGATTTCCTGGGCGGCAAGCATCTCCGGATAAATCAGTTCGTCCACCCCCGATTCCTTGAAATAGCTTTTATTTTCAGGGGAGATATATTCGTAATTGTTTATTCTGGCGACAGTCTTATGCGAACCCAATTTCTTGGCGAACTGACAAGCTACGATATTGCGGGATTCAAATGGTGTGACAGCGATGAAAAGGTCGGTCTTTTCAGCCCCCGCTTGTTTCAGTATATCAAAAGAGGTGGGAGAGCCGGTGATAGTCATCAAATTGTAGTTGGAGTCGAGCCAGTGCAGCTTTTCCTCGTTGGTGTCGACCAGCACGATATCGAGATTCTCTTTTGACAACAGCTTGGCCAAATGTGTGCCAACTTCCCCTGCTCCTGCAATAATGATTTTCATAACAAAATCTCCTTTCTAAAAAGAGCATTTTTTGACGTTGTGAAGGTAGAACAAAATTTCCGGATTTTCCACTTTGAAACACTATTAACTTTTGTATTAAATTTTTTTAAAAGAGCGACTCAAGTTTTCTTCCGAGAAGAGAGAACGTTATCACTTGTTAAAGAAAAATCATGGGCAGAATAATTCTCTATATTTGTCCAAAAAGATAACCGTTTTTACTATGAAGAATTTTACTTTCCATAGCCCTACCGAATTTGTTTTCGGAAGGGAGACCGAAAAAGGGGTAGGCCTTTTGTGTCGGAAATACGGAGCCACCCGGGTATTGATTGTCTATGGAGGCGGGTCCGTCGTGCGTAGCGGCTTGCTGTCGCGCGTCGAACTGTCGTTGCTCGAAGCGGATATTCCTTATTTATTAATGGGCGGAATTCAGCCCAATCCCGTCGATACGGAGGTGTATAAAGGCATCGAACTGGTCCGAAAGGAGGGGGTGGATATGCTCTTGCCCGTCGGAGGCGGTTCGGTTATCGACACGGCGAAAGCCATTGCCGCCGGAGTCCCTTATGACGGAGACTTCTGGGACTTCTTTGAAGGAAAGAGCGTGGTGAAGAAGGCTTTGAAAGTGGGAGTCGTATTGACCATCCCCGCTGCCGGGAGCGAAGGGTCAGGAAACAGTGTCATCACGAAGCTCGACGGGTTACGCAAGTTGAGTCTGCGTACCCCAGAAGCCTTACGACCCATCTTCGCCGTGATGAATCCGGAGGTTACCTATACCTTGCCGCCTTTTCAGACGGCTTGCGGTATTGTAGATATGATGGCCCATATCATGGAGCGATATTTCACCAACACACCGGGTTGTGAAATTACCGACCGGATGTGTGAAGGTGCTTTGTTGGCCATTATCGACCAGGCCACCGTTGTCCTGCAGAACCCGACAGACTATGAAGCCCGTGCCAATATCATGTGGAGCGGGACCATTGCCCATAACGGCATTTGTGGCGTGGGACGGGAAGAGGATTGGGCGACCCACTTTATGGAACATGAGATAAGTGCCCTGTATGGCGTATCGCATGGAGCGGGGTTGGCCGTCGTTTTTCCTGCCTGGCGCACTTTCATGGCGGAGCATCAT
>JAJQIP010000045.1 GCA_021199145.1 Porphyromonadaceae bacterium
GTAGATATCAGAGAGCTTAACGAGTTGATTGCGAGTAAAAGCTCGTTTGTGAACATGATTACTATGGGTATGGACCGTGTCATTGTGGGTCAGAAGCATCTGGTTGATTCGTTGATGATAGGTCTCCTCTCCAATGGCCATATTCTGCTCGAAGGAGTACCAGGGTTGGCCAAGACACTTGCCATCAAGACTTTGGCTTCCCTTATTGATGCCAAGTATAGCCGTATACAGTTTACCCCTGATTTGCTCCCGGCCGATGTGGTGGGAACGATGGTATATAGTCAGGCCAAAGAACAGTTTCAGGTAAAAAAAGGTCCTATTTTCGCCAATTTTGTCCTTGCCGATGAAATAAACCGTGCTCCGGCTAAAGTGCAGAGCGCCTTGCTTGAGGCCATGCAGGAGAGACAGGTGACCATCGGTGAGACTACTTATAAACTCGATGCTCCTTTCCTTGTCATGGCCACGCAGAACCCGATTGAACAAGAGGGAACCTATCCGTTACCTGAAGCGCAGGTAGACCGTTTCCTGTTGAAGGTCATCATCAGTTATCCGAAAAAAGAGGAGGAGAAGCTCATTATTCGCCAAAACATAACGGGAGCCTATGCCGAGACTACCCCGGTATTGAAAACAGAAGACATTCTCGATGCCCGTAAAGTCGTGCAACAGGTCTATATTGATGAGAAAATCGAGCGGTATATCGTGGATATCGTTTTTGCCACCCGTTATCCGGAAGATCATGGCTTGAGCGATATGAAGGCTATGATTGCTTTCGGAGCGTCACCTCGTGCCTCGATAAACCTGGCTTTGGCCGCTCGGTCGTATGCCTTCCTCAAACAGCGGGGATATGTGGTACCGGAAGATGTGCGTGCCGTATGCCACGATGTGATGCGTCACCGTATAGGCCTTACGTATGAGGCGGAGGCCAATAACATCACCTCTGAGGATATTATCAGTGAAATACTCAACAAGGTGGAAGTACCTTAGTCGTTCTTCCTCTTCTCTTGTAACGAGCGTGTCATGGATACAACCGAGTTGCTGAAAAAGGTTCGCCGTATTGAGATAAAGACACGGGGACTTTCGCGGAACATATTTGCCGGACAATACCATTCGGCCTTTAAGGGGCATGGTATGGCCTTCTCGGAGGTGCGTGAGTACCAGTTCGGCGATGATGTGCGGGACATAGACTGGAACGTGACCGCCCGTCAGCAACGTCCATATATCAAAGTCTTTGAAGAGGAACGTGAAATGACGGTCATGTTACTGGTTGATGTGTCGGCCAGTCGCAATTTCGGCGCCGTAGGGGAGATGAAAAAGGAGATTATCACCGAGATTGCTGCGACACTGGCATTTTCAACCATACAGAACAACGATAAGATAGGCGTTATTTTCTTCTCAGACCGAATCGAGAAGTTCATTCCCCCGCAAAAAGGGAGGAAGCATGTGCTTTACATTATCCGGGAGTTGATTGACTTCACCCCTTCGCAGACGGGTACCGATATTTCCCAAGTATTACGCTATTTGACCAACGCCATAAAAAAGCGGTGCACGACCTTTTTCATCTCCGATTTTATAACTCCGGAGAATTTCTCCCAAGCCATGACTATTGCCAATCATACGCATGATGTCGTGGCCATACAGGTCTATGACAAGCGTGAGGCGGAATTGCCCTCGGTGGGACTTATCAAGTTGCTCGATGCCGAACGGGGCAAGAGAATATGGGTCGATACCTCTTCCCGGCGGGTTCGGGCGAATTATGCCGCCTGGTGGAACAAGCGTCAGGCGGAGATGGAAGATTATTTGAAGAAGAGTCGGGTAGACATGGTCTCTATCGCTACGGATGAAGATTATGTCGTAGCGTTGATGAATCTGTTTAAACGCCGTTCATAGGTTCGAAAAGGAAGAGAATATGGGTGTAAAAAAATATAATCGATGCGTTTTTGCCCTGCTGTTGGCGACAATGGTTTTCCCTTTGTCTTCGATGCGGGTTTCCGCCGCCGATGTGTCGGTGCATGCCTCCATTGACTCGTTAGCGTTGTGGATGGGTGAACAGACCAGGGTTCGCCTTCGGGTAGCGCAGGACGAAGGGGAGAAGGTATGGCTTTTGCCGACCTTTTCCGATACGTTGGTAACCGGCATCGAGATACTCGAAGTGTCCCGTCCCGACACGGTGAAGTTGGGGTATGACCGTTTGCAGATTGACCGTAGCCTATTGATAACCTCGTTCGATTCAGGATTCTTTTATATTCCCCCTTTCCGCTATCTTGTCGGAGACGACACCTTGAGTACGGAGGCTCTCAGCTTGAAAATCCTGCCGATGGAGGTAGATTTGGAGCAATCGATTGTCGATATCAAGAATGTACGAGCGCCCTCTTCAGCGTGGTGGCTTCTCTTGTGGGACAATATGCCTTTGTGGGGTTGGATAGTTCTGATTGTCCTGATTTTGATAGCTGTGGGAATCGTTCTGTATATCCTTTACAAGAAACGGTTCTCTCATCCTGCCGAGCCGGTGGCTCCTGAAGACCTTTTGCCGCCTCACGAAAAAGCCCTTTTGGCCCTTTCGCAGCTTCGGGACAAGAAGTTGTGGCAGGAGGGACGGGAGAAGGAGTATTATACTCATTTGACCGATATTTTGCGGGAATATCTGTTAGGACGGTTCGGCATTCAGGCCATGGAGATGACCTCATCTCAGATATTGGCCATTTTGCGCTCTCATGCAGAGGCGAAACTCATGAACAGGCAGATGAAAGAGATTCTTGAAATGGCTGATTTCGTGAAGTTTGCCAAGATGCGTCCCGCCCCCGATGACAATGAAGCCGCCATGCGTAACGCCATTACTTTTGTCGAGGAGACGCGCCCCGAAGAGAAACCCGAAGAAAAGGAGGGAGAGAAGGGAGGAACTGCAGCGGAGGATACAAGTGGAAAAGAGACTCAGTCGGCCGCCCCTGAAGAGAAGAAAGAAGCATCAGCAGACGATACCTCTGAGAGTGATTGGGAAAAATATGGATTTTCAAATAAGCATCGGTTATGAGTTTTGATCATCCTTCCTATTTGTGGCTTTTTCTGCTGTTTATACCAGCGGTGGCGTGGTATATCTATAAGTATAAGAAGGCGACGGCTTCTTTGCAGATTTCCTCGACCTATGCGTTTGACCGTATGGGGGAGAGTTACAAGAAATATTTGCGCCATCTGCTTTTCTTGTTGCGGTTAGGGACCATCAGCTGTCTGATTGTCGTCTTGGCCCGTCCGCAGTCGACCGACTATTGGAGTTCGCAATCGACCGAAGGTATAGATATTGTCCTGTCACTGGATATTTCCTCCTCCATGTTGGCATGCGATTTCGAACCGAATCGTATCGATGCGGCGAAAAGTGTGGCCGCCCAGTTTGTCTCGGGACGTCCTACCGATAACATCGGACTAGTCATTTTTGCCGGTGAGAGTTTTACGCTTTGTCCCATGACAACCGACCGTACGGTGCTTTTGAATATGATTAACGAGGTGGCCTGCGGAATGCTTGAAGACCGTACGGCCATCGGTGACGGGTTGGCCACGGCCGTCAGTCGTATAAAGGACTCTTCCGCCAAGTCGAAGGTCATTATTCTCTTGACCGATGGGGTCAACAATACCGGTAGCATTTCACCGGAGACTGCCGCTCAAATTGCCAAGACATTCGGTGTGCGGGTCTATACAGTGGGGATAGGGACGATGGGCGAGGCCCCTTATCCGGTGCAGACCCCTTATGGCATCACCTATCAGAAGATGCCTGTTGAGATAGATGAGGCCGTGTTGCAAAAGATTGCCGATATGACGGGCGGGAAGTATTATCGGGCCACCAATAAAGATGTCTTGAAGAATATCTTCTCCGAAATTGACAAACTCGAAAAGAGCAAGATGATTGTCAAGGAATTCAGCAATAAGGAGGAGTTGTATTTCCCATGGGGTATGGCTGCCCTCATCTTGCTGTTTGTCGAGATGTTCTTGCGGCGTACCCTGTTCCGGAATATCCCTTAAAATAGTTGTGACCATGTTCCGATTTGCCAATCCTGAATATCTCTATTTGTTGCTGCTCCTGCCTTTGGTGTGGCTGCTTCATTTCTATGGTCAGTGGCGTAAACGTCGTAACCTGGCGCGTTTGGGTCGGGCCGATATTTTGGAACCGCTCATGCCGGACGTTTCCCGATACAAACCCGGAGTGAAATTCTTCCTCCAGCAACTGGCATTATTGGTTCTGGTCTTTTTGGTAGCCCGTCCGCAGATGGGGGCCAAACTGGAGACGGTCAAGCGGCAGGGGGTAGAGATTATGGTTGCCGTAGATGTTTCCAATTCGATGTTGGCGCAAGATGTGGCTCCGTCACGCCTTGAAAACGCCAAACGGATTTTGTCGAAGCTCCTCGATGAATTAAACGATGACAAGGTAGGGCTTATCGTCTTTGCGGGAGATGCCTATGTGCAGTTGCCCATCACAACCGACTTCATATCAGCGAAGATGTTCCTCTCCAATATCTCTCCGGCGATGGTCCCTTCGCAGGGAACGGTTATCGGACAGGCTATCCGGATGGCGATGAATTCGTTCACTCCCGATAAGAGTGCCGATAAAGCGATTATCGTGCTTACCGATGTTGAAAATCATGAAGGGGATGCCGTGGCCATGGCCAAGGAAGCGGCCCAAAAGGGAATCAAGATAGATGTTGTCGGAGTCGGTTCCTCCAAAGGAGCACCCATACCGATGGGAAACAACGGAGACTTTCTCAAGGATCGGGACGGAAATGTCGTTATCACCAAGTTGGACGAACAGATGGGGCAGGAGATAGCCCGTGCCGGAGAGGGTATCTATGTGACCGCCGACAATACCAACGGCGCTTTGCGGGCGGTATTGGCCGAAGTGCGGAAAATGAAGAAATCGGATGTCGAGAGCAAAGTCTACTCCGCCTATGACGAACAGTTCCCCGTTTTGGCATGGATTGCCCTCGTCCTGCTTTTGCTCGATATTTTCGTGCTTGACACGAAAAACGAACTGATGAAGAGAATCAATTTCTTTGACAAATGAAATCGGGTATTATGAAAAGAATCTATCCTGTTATACTCGTTATTGCCTTGGCGGGTGGAATGTTTTCCCCCGTCGTGGCGGTGGCGCAGAAAGTCGATTCCAAGACTGAGCGCCGTATGTTGCGGGAGGGAAATAAATCCTATAAAAAAGAGCAGTATACCCAGGCGGAGATTGATTACCGGCGTTCGCTCGATGCCTCCCCCTCATCCCCTATGGCGACCTACAATATCGGGAACACCCTTTTCCGTCAAGAGAAGTACGATGAAGCCGCCCGCCAATATTCCCAGTTGGTCGAGAAAGAGCTTCCCAGTGATGACAAGGTGAAAGCCTCTGAAAATTGGTATAATTTGGGCAACTCCCTTTTCATGCAAGAGAAGTATGGCGAGAGTGTCGAAGCCTATAAAAATGCGTTACGGCGTAATCCAGACGACCATGAAGCCCGCTACAATCTGCGTTTGGCCCAACTGAAACAGCAGGAGCAGCAACAAAACCAAGAGAATCAGCAGAATCAACAGCAAAACCAGCAGAACCAACAGCAGAATCAGGACAAGAACAAGAATCAGCAGGACAATCAAGATAAAGACCAGAATCAAGATAACCAGCAACAGCAACAACAGCAGCAAGACCAACAGAATCAGCAAAATCCTGACCGTCAAGAAAATCAGTCCGCTGATAACGGACAACCGCAGCAGGGAAACATATCCCCTGAAAACGCACAGCAGATACTTGACGCTTTGCAGCAAGACGAAAAGGCTGTCCAAGAGAAGGTGCAGAAGAACCTGAACGAACAGCGGAAGAGACACAAGACGGATAAAGAGTGGTAATGCATGGCTTTTGTAGAGGTTTTCTGTTTCTATAAAGAGATGAAGAGATGATGCAGCGAATAGTCCTTATGCTCATAGCCTATATGGCCCTGTTATCACCGGCCGTTGCCGATGATGTCAAGTTCACGGCTACGGCACCGAAGCAGGTCATACAAGGCCGCCAGTTCCAGGTCACCTATACCTTGCAGAATGCAAGCGGCAGTGATTTCCGGGCACCCGATTTTCCAGGATGTTCCGTGTTGTATGGTCCGGCCACCTCTCAGAGCACACAGGTCTCCATTGTCAACGGCAAGTTGTCGAAAGAGAGTGAATACACCTATACCTATACGCTTCGGGCTGACAAAGAGGGAACGTATACCTTTGACGCAGCGACTATCAAGGCCGGAGGCAAGGACTTATCTTCCAATACGCTGCAAGTACAAGTCTTGCCGCCAGACAAAAATGCTCCCGCCTCATCAGGTTCCAGTGCCGGCAATACGCAGAGTCGCTCCTCGGTACAGCAACAGTCGACCGATGAAGACCCGGAACTGTTTGTGCGACTCATCCTTTCCAAAACGACGGTATATGAGCAGGAACCCATTTTGGCGACCATCCGCGTCTATTTGAAAGGAGGTAATTTGAGCGGTATTCAGAATATGGTTATGCCCTCCTTCGACGGCTTTGTCTCGCAGGAGATAGAGATGGATAACATACAGGCGGAACTCGAAAACTACAATGGGGAGAATTATCAAGTGGCC
>JAJQIP010000118.1 GCA_021199145.1 Porphyromonadaceae bacterium
GATACATTATTATTCCATTTATAGTATTCCATATTACGTTTATTAGTTTCTATCCTTCTATATAAGAGAAAATTAGAATATTATCGCAGAAATATAGAATGTCAGATAATGTCCGAACCGGAATAATTTTGCGCGAAAAAAAGAAAACAATGAAAATAAGGAAAATCGAGTTTGGTCTATTGCTATCATTCACATTATGCATATCAACAGATTGTTGGTGCCAAGCGCAACTCTCATTACAGGATTGCTTAAATTACGTCCTAAACAATAACCTGAAATTGAAAACAGCCCAAAATCAAGGGATGCAGGCAAGGCAGGCTATAACAGAAAATCGTGCCAAACTTTTGCCGTTGCTCAATGGCTTTGCTTCGTTCGACGATAATTTCGAACCTCCTGTCAGTGCAACCGACCAAAGTGACAATGGCATTCCTTACTACATTACACATACCTTGCAATATTCGGCAGGAATGGGCATGCAACTGAGTATGCCTCTCTACAACCAAACCTTGTTGACATCTATGCGATTGGTAAAACAAGCTTCAGAGATGAGCGTTTTGCAAGAAGAAAAAATAAGTGAAGATTTGCTTGAGAATACGGCAAAGATGTACTTTATGACTCAGGTAACTACTGAACAGATTTCGTTGATTGAGAAAAATATTCAAAGTCTCACGGAATTACGAAATCAGACATACGCCTTGGGGGAGAACGGAATGGCATTGGAAGTCGATTTGCAGCGAGTGGATTTGAACCTGAGTAAACTGAGAACAGCCAAGGACAATGCCTTGCTAATGCTTCAACAGCAATATAATTCGCTGAAATACATAATGGATTATCCGGCAGAGAAGGATTTCTCCGTCACAGATGCAAATATATCTCAAATCCAACAGGCAGAGGCGAATGGCATGTCAAATGACCTGCCCGAACTGAAAATGCTCAGACAAAGTGTGAGGATTGCAGAAACTCAACTGCAAATGACAAAACGTGGCTATATCCCCTCGCTCTCCCTGACGGGATTTCTGCAATGGAATGCTTGGACTGGCGACCTGAAACGTTGGGGAAGCGGCTATCCCGACAATAAATTATGGAACTCCTACGGATTGGGAGTGTCTTTGCGAATACCTATATTCGACGGTCTGGATAAACGCTCCAAAACAAGAAAAGGAAAACTGGACGTCGCCAATGCAGAACTGGAATTACAAGATACCCAACGTGATATGCAGGTTGAATACGACAATGCCCTGAACGAGCGCACCAGTGCCTTGCAAAATTATCAACGTGAAAAAGAGGCTTATGAACTTGCGCAAGAAGTATATAACGTAACTTCTGACCAATATACAGAGGGCGTTACTACGATGACTGCCGTACTTCAAGACCAAATGAATGTAAATCAGGCAATGTCGGGCTATCTGGATGCTTATCTTAATTATCGGTTAGCAAATCTCACCATACTTAAACTTTCAGGACAATTAAATAATTTGTTAAAATGAAAAATATGAAACCAATAAAGAGTGTTATGACTCTTGTGAGCCTTGCCATCATAGGATGGGGAATTTTTGAAGGTGTTAGTGTGTTTGTGGATCATAGTGAAAACGAAACCAGCGATGATGCGCAGATAGAGCAGTACATATCCCCCATCAATGTACGTGCCACCGGATACATTCAAAAAATTTGTTTTACCGAGCACCAACATGTGAAAAAAGGAGATACGCTACTGGTGCTTGACCAACGAGAATATGCTTTGCAACTTCGCCTTGCCGAAGCGACATTGAAAGATGCAATAGCGGGAGACACTATTCTTGGTGCAACCATCAGCCGTACACGGTATAGTGCATTGATGGTGGATAACAGTGTCGAAGAATTGGAAATCAAAATCAAGCAGTTGGAGAAAGATGTGCAACGTTATCAAAACCTCGTAGAAAAAAAGGCCGCAACAGCATTGCAACTCGAACATATGCAAGTGGAACTGGATGCCACACGACAAGAGTTAGCCTCTGTACTTCGACAGAAAGAGGTCGCCAATACGAGTGTGGAGGAAGCGAGTCTGCGTACCGGGTCTATGGAAGCGGCACGAGAAAAGGCGGAGGCCACTCTCGAACAGGCCAGACTAAACTATTCATATACAGTGGTTCTTGCTCCGTGTGACGGTCAGGTGGGAAGAAGAGCCATAGAGGAAGGACAGTTCATACAGGCTGGAACGGTTATTACCGACATCATCCCCGAACGTGAGAAATGGGTAATCGCCAATTTCAAGGAGAAACAAACCGGAAACCTTTATGTGGGGCAGAAAGTCAGTATGACCGTTGACGCCATTAAGGGGCGCACCTACGAAGGACATGTTACCCACATTGCGGGTGCCACAGGCAGTAAATTCTCCAACGTGCCTACTGACAACAGTGCGGGTAACTTCGTGAAGATTCAGCAACGTGTTCCTGTCCGCATTGCCTTTGACGGGCTTGCCCGGGAAGATTACAACCAAATGGCGGCCGGCATGATGGTAGTGGTAAAAGCCCATAAGTAAGATGAAAGAAACGGTATATTTTGAGAATCCGGTATTTCACTCCTGGGTTCCCAGGTGGGTATCCATACTCTTGCTGCTAGTCCTGTTTATGCCCATTATGACGTGTGGATCGATGTATAGTTCGGTTTCGGCCGACACGATCGGGGCATTGCAGCTTTGGTCAGAAGATTTTACCTTCTGTTCCTTGTGCGGAATGGTAGGCACGTGTGCTGCCGCTCCTTTCTTTTACAAGGTATCGTGCATCCGCCGCCACCGTTTGATGTTTCTGATGGGATTTGGCCTGTGGATTATATTGGGAGAAATTTGCTTGCGTACCGAAAATATTTTCCTACTCTGTTTTTGCAACATCATTTTCGGTGCTTTGCGCCTGTTACTCATGTCAGTAAACTTTGCCACTTTTGCCCGTCTCCTGCTCAAACGCGATTTCCGATATATGTTGGGGCCAGAAGGTGACGGACGCACGACGCAACAATGGGATGAAGTGGAGAGAGCAAAGTCGGCTATGGTTCCCATGGCCAATTTTTATTTTATGTCCATAGCTACACTGGGCATTGGTCTAAGTTCTTGGTTTGCCAACTGGCATATATGGTCGGAAGTGCCCCGATTTTGGAATATGATATTGGCTATACTGATGTTGCTGATTTTCTTTTTGGAAAGGCCACGAGGATGGAAGGACGTGGATGAATCGGCAATGTCGCCCGATGACGCTCCCATGATTCCCGATGGGCGGTGCCCGTTTCTTCCATGGAAGTTGGATGGGGGATTGAAATACCTGCCCGACATTACCAGCATCTGTATGGTGTTCGGAGGGGCAGCTTATATTTTTGTATATGGCGAGACTCTGGACTGGTTTTCATCCGTTTACATGTGGACGGCTCTAGGTGTATCCATTTTGGGAATACTGGCCTTTATCGGCATCACGTTGGAGCGGGAAGAATCAGATCGCTATTTCCGTATGGAACTTTTCCAATACAAGAATGTATGGATCGCTATTATTATATATACGTTGGCGAATGTACTCAATACCTCTTCCGCCCTTACAAATGTAATGGCAAGCATCGGATTACAATTGGATACACTTACTCAAAACCAGTTGACCAATTGGGGGCCTTTGGGTTATCTTATAGGTTGCATATTGTTAGTAGTACTTCGTATGAAGTTCAATGTGGATTATAAATGGGTAATGTCTTTCGGGTTTGCCATCTTTGGCTATTCGATGTGGTGGACATACAACAGCATACAGTTGCAGACCACTTATGAAGATATGGTATTCATTACGGTTGTCCGTAATTGTGCACATTTCATCCTCTATTGTATTTGTATGATATATGCTTATCAACGTCTGCCTTATCGGTTGATGCCCACCTGGATTTGCTTGATGATCGGAGGACGTAGCATCATAGGTCCGTCAATAGGTGCGTCCCTTTATGGTTGCGGATTACAGTACATGCAGCTGCAACACCTGAGTAATTTGACAGGTACGCTCGCCCCCGATATGTCGTGGGATATAGGATTAAAAACGTCCTCCTTGCAATCAATGTTGCTTGCCGTGAAGGGATTGGCAGGTTATACCCTTTGGGCGGTAATCATTATGATTGTGATATTGCTGATATTTATTCCGTGGAAGAAACGGCGGTTGAAGGCGTATGAAATTCGAGACGAAACAATTATTCCTAATTGAACGATATAAAACAATCGTGAGAGTCGGAGAAAGAAAACATTCAATCCCTTTTGTCCGATATATCTTTTCCGGACTTTTCGGCAGATAGTCTCCGCATTTAACCTGTTCATTTTCATTCTGTTTGTATTTGACAATGCAGTCCTGATAATTCGATTTCGCACCATCACTGCGTGGATTGATGGTTTTAACCGCCCATCCACGCAGTGAATCATCAACGATTGTAATCGGCAGACAGTCGTCGGGTCTGTAAAATGTGGGGTGTGGGGAGCGGTCAAAATGACAGCGGGAGGAAGGAGATAATCGTCGGACGGAGAAACGGTTATTGGTGTGAGGTCGGTTGCGGGCTGTCGTTTTGTCATATATAAATCGTTGAAAAACAGACTATTTGTCCATGTTCTTGCCTTGGCATTGCCTTTGCAGGAAGAGGGGTAAACCCTTAAAAACGAAAAAAAGAAAGGACAACATATGAATTTTGAACGTTTTACCATTAAGTCACAAGAGGCGGTGCAGAAAGCCATTGAGTTGGCTACCCGCCGCAACCAGCAGGCGATAGAACCCTCGCACCTGTTAGCCGGTGTGATGGAGGTCGGTGAAAGCCTTATCGGGTACCTGTTCCAGAAGTTGGGTGTCAACACCGCTGTCGTGAAACAGGCCCTGGATCGGGAGATTGATTCCCTACCCAAAGTGAGTGGGGGAGAACCCTATCTGAGTCGGGAGAGCAACACCGTGCTGCAGAAGGCGGTAGACTACTCCTCGAAGTTGGGAGACCAGTTCGTCCCGTTGGAGGCCTTCTTAGTCGCCCTTCTGCAGACCCCGTGTACAACCTCGACCCTGATGAAAGATGCCGGCATTACCGAAAAGGAGTTGGCCTTGGCCATCGGGGAGTTGCGTAAGGGGCAGCAGGTAAAAGACGCCTCCGCTGAGGAGAGTTACAACGCTTTGAGCAAGTACGCCATCCATTTGAACGAGCGGGCCCGTTCGGGCAAGTTAGACCCCGTTATCGGTCGGGATGACGAAATCCGTCGGGTGTTGCAGATATTGAGTCGTCGGACGAAGAACAACCCGATTCTCATCGGGGAACCCGGTACAGGAAAGACGGCCATCGCCGAAGGGTTGGCCCATCGTATCGTGCGGGGAGATGTACCCGAAAATCTGAAATCGAAGCAAATCTACTCGTTGGACATGGGGGCTTTGATTGCCGGAGCCAAGTATAAAGGAGAGTTTGCAGAGCGGTTGAAAGCCGTCGTGAACGAAGTCGTGCAAGCGGCCGGGGAGATAATCCTCTTCATCGACGAGATACATACCTTAGTCGGAGCCGGCAAGAGTGAGGGGGCGATGGATGCCGCCAACATCCTGAAACCGGCCTTGGCGAGAGGAGAGTTGCGGGCTATCGGAGCCACGACCCTTGATGAATACCAGAAGTATTTTGAGAAGGACAAGGCTCTTGAACGTCGTTTCCAGATTGTGATGGTGAATGAGCCGGATGAGTTGAGCACCATTTCGATACTTCGTGGATTGAAAGAGCGGTATGAAAACCACCATAAGGTTCGGATTAAGGACGATGCCATCATTGCCGCCGTGAAGTTGTCGGAGCGATACATCACCGACCGTTTCCTGCCCGACAAGGCCATCGACCTGATGGATGAGGCGGCCGCCAAACTACGTCTTGAGATAGACTCCGTACCCCAAGAGCTTGACGAGATTTCACGCCGTATCAAACAGTTGGAAATCGAGCGGGAAGCCATCAAGCGAGAGAACGATGAGGCGAAACTGGCCTCCCTGACGAAAGAGATTGCCGACTTGAAAGAGGAGGAGACCCGGTACAAATCGAAGTGGGAAGCCGAGCGGGACTTGCACAACCGTATACAGCAGAACAAGATAGAGATAGAGAATCTCCGTTTCGAAGCCGATCGGGCCGAGCGGGAAGGCAACTATGAAAAGGTGGCCGAGATACGTTACGGGAAGATTCGGGCCAAAGAGGAGGAGATAAAGGCTATCCAGAATCAGTTGAAAGAGCAACAGGGCGGTGTGGCCATGATTAAAGAGGAGGTCGATGCCGACGATATTGCGGATATCGTATCCCGTTGGACCGGCATTCCCGTGAAGAAGATGATGCAGAGCGAGAAAGAGAAGCTGTTGCATCTCGAAGAGGAGTTGCACCGGAGAGTCGTCGGGCAGGACGAAGCCATAGAGGCTGTAGCCGATGCCGTACGGCGTAGTCGATCCGGACTGGGAGACCCCCGTCGTCCCATCGGGTCGTTCATCTTCTTGGGAACCACCGGAGTCGGGAAGACTGAGTTGGCCAAAGCTCTGGCCGAATATATGTTCGATGACGAGAACATGATGACCCGGATAGATATGAGCGAGTACCAAGACAAGTTCAGTTA
>JAJQIP010000197.1 GCA_021199145.1 Porphyromonadaceae bacterium
AAATAGAATAATCCCCCTTTTTGGGACAAAAGGAAAACAAGCCAATCGAAAAAAGTCGTATCTTAGAGGCAAAATATAAACACATTGCCTTATGAAAAACCGACTCTATCTCCTCCTCCTGTTCCTCCTCCCCTATATCACCCTCTCGGCCGCCAACGAGCCAAAGCACCTGCTCATTGTCGCCCAAGACGGTAGCGGCGACTTCACCACCATACAAGAAGCCATTTACGCCATCCGTGACTATACCCCCATCACCCCCATCACCGTCTTCATCAAGAACGGTGTCTATCGGGAGAAACTCATCATCCCCAGTTGGAAATGCGACATCACCATCCAAGGGGAGAACGCCGACAGTACCATCATCACCTGGGGCGACTATGCCGGCAAAGAGATAGTCTATTTCGGCGATTCCATCGAAGAAATGGGGACTTTCCGCACCCACACCATTCTGGCGGCCGGACATCGGCTCACCCTGGAGAACCTCACTATCGAGAACTCTGCCGGACGGGTGGGACAAGCGGTGGCCCTGCATACCGAGGGCGACCAAATTATCGTGCGCAACTGCCGCCTCAAGGGGAACCAAGATACCCTCTTCACCGGCAACGAAAAAAGCCACGTCTATTTTGAGGACTGTTACATCGAAGGGACGACCGACTTCATCTTCGGTCCCGCCATCTGCTGGTTCGAGAACTGCGAAATCCGGAGCAAACAGAACTCCTTCGTCACCGCCGCCTCTTCGGCCGCCGCAAATCCGTTCGGCTACGTCTTCCACAACTGCCGTCTCACCGCCGCCGACGGAGTCACGAAGGTCTATTTAGGCCGGCCTTGGCGGGCCTATGCCGCCGTGTCCTTCATCCAATGCGATTTAGGCGAACAGATTCGTTCCGAAGGATGGGAGAACTGGCGTGACCCCAACAACGAAAAAACCGCCCGTTTCTCGGAATACCAGAACACAGGCGCAGGTGCCGCCACCGACAAGAGGGTCTCCTGGAGCCGCCAACTCTCCAAGAAAGAGGCCAAAGCCTACACCCGGGACAATGTCTTGGGCGGCAACTGGTGGCAGATCCGTACCACGAAATAAATAAATGATTCTATACTCCATGAAAAAAAACGCTTTCATCGCCGCATTCCTCATCGGGATAGGCGGCCTATCGGCACAGACACTCTCCAGCGTATGGGTTCCCGACCTGGGGAACGGAAAATACAAAAACCCCATCATCAACGCCGACTACTCCGATCCGGATGTCTGCCGGGTAGGTGACGATTACTACATGACCTCCTCGAGCTTCAACTGCATTCCCGCTTTGCAGATTCTCCACTCGAACGACCTGGTGAACTGGACCATCATCGGGGCTGCTGCCGAACGGCTCAAACCGGAGGCGGACTTCTCCAAGCCTCAGCACGGCAACGGGGTGTGGGCTCCCAGCATCCGCTATCACGAGGGGGAGTTTTATGTCTGCTACGGTGACCCCGACCGAGGCATCTATATGATTAAGACGAAAGACCCTGCCGGACATTGGGACGAACCGATTCTCCTGTTCCCGGCGACAGGACTTATTGACCCCTGCCCCTTCTGGGACGAGGACGGTCGGGCTTACGTGGCTCACGGCTATGCCGGCAGTCGGGCCGGTGTGAAGAGCATCATCGGCATGTTCGAAATGACCCCCGACGGTACGGCTGTCATCGGTTCCGACCATGTGGTCTACGACGGCCATCGGGAGAACGAGACCATCGAAGGGGCGAAGATGTACAAGCGCAACGGCTACTACTATATCTTCTCACCGGCCGGCGGTGTAGCCACAGGGTGGCAAGTCGTGCTCCGGGCCGAAAATCCGTGGGGACCCTATGAGGCCCGCACCGTCATGGCGCAAGGAAGCACCTCCATCAACGGCCCGCACCAAGGGGCGTGGGTAGATACCCCCGACGGCAAGGAGGACTGGTTCATCCACTTCCAGGACAAAGGGGCTTACGGCCGTGTCGTACACCTGCAACCCATGCAGTGGCTCGACAACGACTGGCCTGTCATCGGTGTGGACAAGGACGGTGACGGCTGCGGAGAACCCGTACTCACCTATACGAAACCCAATGTGGGCAAGAGCTATCCCAAAGCGACTCCGAGCGAGAGCGACGAGTTCGACGACGTGAATCTGGGTCTGCAATGGCAATGGCACGGCAATCCCAATGCATTGTGGTACTTCTGCGATGCCGCCGCCTCGACCCTCCGCCTCTTCTCCAACTACACGGAGGGGATGAAGAGCCTCTACGACGTTCCCAACCTGCTCCTGCAGAAATTCCCGGCCGAAGAGTTCACCGCTACCGCCAAAGTGGCCTTCTTCCCCCGTGTGAACAAAGATAAGGTCATGACCGGCGAACGGGCCGGTATGGTAATCATGGGGCTGGACTATGCCGTTCTTGCCTTGGACAGCCGTGACGACGGTATCTATCTGGTACAGGCCGACTGCAAAAAGGCGGAAAAAGGCGGTGTGGAAAAGGAGAACGCCTCCGTCAGACTGGAGGATAACGCCCTCTATCTGAAGATAACGGTAAAGCAAATCGGGACCAAGAATCCGACCAAAAAGGAGCATTACAAATGCGTATGCTCTTTCGCCTACAGCCTCGACGGGAAGAAATTCACCCCGTTCGGAACGCCCTTTATAGCCAAAGAGGGGCAATGGATTGGAGCGAAAGTGGGACTCTTCTGCACCCGTACCTGGGAGAGCAACGACAGCGGCTGGCTCGATGTCGACTGGTTCCGCATCGCACGAAACTGATGTATAAACGACAATAAGACATAACCTAAAACTTCATCTCATGACAAAATTGGGAACAGCCCTTTCTAAAATCGGGACAAAAGTGGTCCTCTGCGGCTCAGGCGAACTGGGCAAAGAGGTGACCATCGAACTGCAACGCTACGGGGTCGAGGTCGTTGCGCTGGACAAGTATCCGAACGCCCCCGCCATGCAGGTAGCCAACCGCTCCTACGTTCTCTCCATGCTCGATGGAGCCAAGCTGAGAGAGATTATCGAAAAAGAGAAGCCCGACCATATCATCCCCGAAATTGAGGCCATCGCCACCCCGACCCTCGTCGAACTGGAGAAGGAGGGGTACAACGTGACCCCGACGGCCAAGGCCGCTCTGCTGACCATGAATCGGGAAGGCATTCGGCGATTGGCGGCGGAGACTTTGGGGTTAAAGACATCCCCCTATCGCTTCGCCTCCACTCGGGAAGAATTCGATGAAGCCGTCAAGGAGATAGGCATGCCCTGTGTGGTCAAGCCCATCATGAGTTCGTCGGGTCACGGCCAGAGTGTCATCCGCACATCCGCCGACATCGACCCGGCTTGGCATTACGCCCAAGAGGGCGGACGAGCCGGTGCGGGACGGGTCATCGTAGAGGGATTCATCCCCTTCGATTACGAAATCACCCTCCTCACTGTCCGCCATATCGGAGGAACCACCTTCCTCAAACCCATCGGACACCATCAGGTCGACGGGGACTATCGGGAGTCGTGGCAACCGCAGGCCATGTCTCCGCAGACCCTCCAGGCCGCCGAGGAGATTGCCAGGAAAATCACCGATGCACTGGGCGGCTGGGGCATTTTCGGGGTGGAGATGTTCATCAAGGGCGACGAGGTTATCTTCAGCGAAGTGTCGCCCCGTCCGCACGATACAGGTATGGTGACGATGATATCGCAGGATCTCTCGGAGTTCGCCCTCCATGCTCGGGCCGTCTTGGGATTGCCTGTTCCGGGCATCCGCTTCCACGCCCCCTCCGCCTCCAAGGCCATTGTGGTCGAAGGGAATACCGACAAGGTGGAGTTTGACAACCTCGAAGAGGTATTGGGCGAACCCGATGTGCAACTCCGCATCTTCGGCAAAGCCGAAGTGAACGGACATCGTCGTCTGGGAGTCCTCCTCGCCTGTGCCGATACGGTCGAAGAGGCCCTCGCCAAAGTCGAACGGGCCTACGCCAAACTCAAAATCAACGTTCTTCCCCGATAAAGAGATAAAGACATTCTACAAAGGGGCTGTGGCAATGCCACAGCCCCCTTTTTCTATAATCGAATTTAGAAAGAAACGACAACCGAGGTGCCACAAGTCAGCATATTTATCCATTCAGCACTATCCATACTATGAGGGGACATTAGGTTGTAATCAAGGAAGAACCTTACTCCACAAAGAGTGTTAGCCTTGAATGTCAACGATATACCGCTCCTAAAGCAAGTGCCGTCGCTTGCGGGGACGTGCCGTTCGGAAAGTTCGAGAGCGGAATACCGGGCGTAACCTGCCAAGAGTTTGCTTCCTATCAGCCAACGTGAAGATAAGGGATAGGAGACATAAGCTCCTCCGCATAGGGTTATCGCATCAAATGTATCGTCTTCCGCATTGTCGTCATTGACAATTATAGAAGTGTTGGAAGCCACAAAACTTCCGCCAAAACCGATATACGGATTTATGAAATAGGCCCCCTCCACGCCCGCCGCACTGCCGGACGACGTACGAAACTCATTTCGCTCGTCTATGTCGTATTTGCTCAACGGGATATTAATGCCGAGATAAAGGCTTATAAACGAAGGTTTTGCCATCCGATCGAAAGTGTATTGGGACGCATACCTCTTAATCCCTTTCCCTTTGAATATCAAATCCGCAAGATAGTAGCCCAATTCCGTGGACAATATTCCTATACCCGCTCCGGTAATTACATCGCTCAACCAATGTCTGTTGTTGGCCATTCGCATCAGTCCCGTAGCGGAAGCGACGGTATATGCGCCGATGCTGACCCATTGGCTTTTGTGTCCGTACTCCTTTGACAACATCGTAGCCGTCATAAATGCTGTCGCCGTATGCCCCGACGGGAAAGAATGATTGTCCGAACCATCGGGACGTTCCACGCAGGTCGTCCGTTTTAATATATTCACCGTGCCGGTCATCAGGATGATGGAGAACGCATCCGACACAAGCATCCTGCCCCACGAACTTCTTCCTTCCACGCCCATACCTTTCATACCCAACATAACCGCTGCAGAAGCATATTGCAGATAATTATCCGCTCGACGTTTGAAATACGGCATATAATCGTTGCGCAGACTCCTGAACCGGTCATCTTCACCCTTCACCAAAATACCGGCGACAATCAGCGGCACACCGATATAAGTCATACGATAAAGGCGGGAATCAGAGAATTTATCTATTTTCCAGTTGATATTCTTATGGAAACGGATAGTGTCGCCACTGTCCGGGAACAAATTGCCGATATGCTCTTCCGCCGACAAACAGGACAAACAAACGAAGCAGAACAATAACAACACATAGCATTTCATACAACGAGGGCTGGTTGGCGGGGCAAATGTAATATATCGCAAAAAGGAAGCCCTCTTACGATGATATTGTTTAACATTTATTCCTTGATGTATACATAATGCATCCCCCTGAAGGTGCCGCTTTCGGGAATGGTTATCTGTATCGTTACTAATCGAATAATGTTTGCGTCGTTGTTATGGGTAACCTGTTAGTGCAAATGCTCTTGTATCGTACCTTACCGAAAGGGCTGCATGCGTGGCATAGCCACGCATGCAGCCCCCTAAAAAATAATTGGCCACCTCTCTCCCCGTAAGGGGGCCTCCCCTTTAATCGAAAACAGTTAGTGAAAGTGTCTATCGAAAATTGTTAGCGTCGCTGATAATCGAATAATGTCATCGAATCCTGTCAGCGAAAAAGGAACTTTAATCGAAAAAAATATTATCGAAAAGGAAAATCGACCCCAACCCCGAAAGGGCCACATAAAAAACCTTACCCGCAGAGGGTCCAAAAGGGGGAAGCAATCCCCCTGCCCCCTTTACTTCATCCCGACAACATGCGTCGGCGGCAACGCCTCATTCCGTCTCCCGACCGCCTCGACAACCGCCTGCGCCAACCGGTTGAAAGCCTCCCCCGTCACGGTATCATCACGCAAGGCGACAGGCTCCCCCTCATCCCCGCTCTCGCAGATACTCTGCACAATAGGAATCTGCCCCAGCAACGTCAGATGAAGTTCCTCCGCCAACCGCTTCACCCCCTCCCGACCGAAAATGTAATACCGGTTTTCGGGCAGTTCCGCCGGCGTGAACCACGCCATATTCTCCACCAATCCGAGCAACGGCACATTCACCTTATCATTGGCGAACATGTCAATCCCCTTCCGGGCATCGGCCAAAGCGACCTGTTGGGGAGTAGAGACGACAATGGCTCCCGTCACCGCCAACGTCTGGATAAGGGTAAGGTGAATGTCGCTCGTCCCGGGCGGCAAATCTATCAGGAAGTAGTCAAGCTCCCCCCAAAGCGCCTCTCCGATAAGCTGTTTCAATGCATTGCTCGCCATACCGCCCCGCCATACTACGGCATTGTCGGGAGAGACAAAGAAACCGATGGAGAGCAGTTTCACCCCATATTTCTCGATAGGAACGATAAGGTCACGTCCGTCGACATTCTCGGCATACGGACGGGCATCCTCCACAT
>JAJQIP010000147.1 GCA_021199145.1 Porphyromonadaceae bacterium
AAATTTATAAAAACTAAAAAAATGAATGTAAAACCGGCTGACTGCAAGTTAGGCGTTTTGTGTGTAGGCTTAGGTGCCGTCGCAACAACATTTATGACAGGTGTATTGATGATCCGTAAAGGATTGGGCAAGCCTGTCGGGTCAATGACCCAGTATGATAAGATACGTGTGGGCCGCGGTGCAGGGAAAAAATATCTGCATTATGGTGAAATCGTACCTATGGCCGAATTGAAGGATATTGTGTTCGGAGCTTGGGATGTCTATCCCGTCAATGCCTATGAGTCGGCTATCAATGCCCAAGTTTTGCAGGAGAAAGATATTGATCCGGTCAAAGAGGAGTTGGTGAAGATTACTCCGATGAAAGCCGCTTTTGATCATGACTATGCCAAACGTCTCGACGGTAACAACGTGAAAAATTGTGCCACCCGTTGGGATATGGTAGAGGCGTTGCGGGAAGATATCCGTACGTTCAAACAACAGAACAACTGCTCCCGGATTGTCGTATTGTGGGCCGCTTCGACGGAAATCTACGTACCGTATGACAAGAACATTCACGATACCCTCGCCCATCTGGAGAAGGCGATGAAGGAGAATGACCGCCAGCATGTCGCTCCGTCGATGTGCTATGCTTACGCCGCTTTGTCGGAAGGGGCCCCCTTCATCATGGGTGCGCCGAATACGACTGTAGATATCCCCGCCATGTGGGAGATGGCCGAAAAGACCAAGATGCCTATTGCCGGGAAAGATTTCAAGACGGGACAAACACTTGTGAAATCGGGCTTCGCACCCATTATCGGCACCCGCTGTCTCGGCCTTTCGGGATGGTTCTCGACCAATATTCTCGGCAACCGTGACGGTCTTGTCCTCGATGAGCCGGCCAATTTCCATACCAAAGAGGTGAGCAAGCTTTCGACCTTAGAGTCCATCCTTGTTCCGGAGAAGCAGCCCGACCTCTATACCGATTATTATCACAAAGTACGTATCAACTACTATCCTCCGCGTAATGACAATAAGGAGGGTTGGGATAATATCGATATCTTCGGTTGGATGGGTTATCCGATGCAGATTAAAATCAATTTCCTCTGCAGGGATTCCATTCTTGCCGCTCCCTTGTGTTTGGACCTCGTTTTGTTGAGTGACTTGGCCGCCCGTGCCGGACGTTACGGTATACAACGCTTCCTGAGTTTCTTCCTCAAGAGCCCGATGCATGACTATACCCAAGGTGAGGTGCCTGTCAACCATCTGTTCCAACAATATGTGATGCTGAAGAACGCCCTTCGTGAAATGGGCGGTTATGAGGCGGATGAAGAGATTGATTAATAACCACTTTACACATTAAAAACAAGAAGAGGTTGCCGCTGTTTTGGAGGCAACCTCTTTTCTCCATTCTTGCTTGTATGGAAATAGACTTTTGTCCGATAACACTTGCTGCTCGGAATGAAATAATGCGTTTCACTTTGTCGGGTTCCCTGTGGAATTGTGATTTTGCTTTTGCCAACATGTATAGTTGGCAATTTCTTTATCGGAGTGAGTATGCCGTAGTTGAAGAGACCTTGTTCATACGTTTTTTTATTGAAGAGGGACGACCCGCCTATATGATGCCTCAAGGGGCTATGCCACTCGGAGAGAGTATGTCGTTGTTGCAGAGCGATGCCGCTCGGTTGGGACATGCCCTTTGTCTGTTGGGAATCTCGGAGGAGTGTCGTACGCGGTTGAACGAAGTTCTCCCCGGAAGGTTCCGTTTTGTCATCGAACGGGATTATGCCGACTATATCTATCTGCGGGAAACTTTGGCCAACCTGTCGGGAAAGCATCTGCAACCAAAACGAAACCACATCAACCGTTTTGTCAAGAAATATCCCGATTATCGTTATCTCCCCTTAACCCCGGAATTTGTCCCGGCGTGTCTGCGCTTTGAGGAGGAGTGGATGAAAGACACCTCTCCGGAATATGCCGAGGAGTTGGCGCAGGAGCAGCAGGCGATGATACGGGCCCTGAGCAATTTCGAGGCCCTGGGCTTGACAGGAGGAACCCTATGGGTCGGGGGACGGTTGGTCGCCTTTACCTATGGGTCGCCCATAACCTATGATACTTTCGGGGTGCATGTCGAGAAGGCCGATGCCGCTTTTGACGGAGCCTATGCGATGGTCAACCGAGAATTTGTCCGCACGCTGCCCGATACCTATACCTATGTCAACCGAGAGGAGGATTTGGGAATTCCCGGTCTGCGTCAGGCCAAATTGTCGTATCAGCCTTTTCGTTTACAAGAGAAGATGGCTGCCTTTTATCTGCACAATCGTGAGATTTCTTCCGAAGTGGTCTTGTCGGTCCAGGGAGCGGGGGAGAGTGCACCGGACGGTTCCTTGACTTTGCGGCAGGCGACTGCGGAGGAGAGACCGGCCATCGAGGATTTGTGGCAGACCTGTTTTCATGACGACCCTCGCTTTGTCCGACTTTTCTTTTCCCGGAAGTTTTCGCCCGACCATACCTATATCGCCGTGCGGGGCCGTCGGCTTTGCGCGGCTTTGCAACCGTTGCCCTATCTCATTTCGTTGTGGGGGAGGGAGGAGCCGATGGCTTATTGGGCCGGTCTGTCGACCTATCCGGCGGAGCGTGGTCAGGGAATCATGGGGGCTTTGATGGCCCATACTTTCTCTTTTTTGCGTCAAAGGGGAGGAGCCTTAGCCGCTTTGATTCCTGCGGAGACATCGTTGTATGACTATTATGGAAGGTTCGGTTTCGAGACGATTTTTTACCGTCGGAAATCTCTTTATGTGAGGGCGGGTAAAGTGTCGTCCCCTTCGGGACGATTTTCCGCATCGAATCGCCTTTCCGATGTTGAATCGTTAAGTCAGGCGTGGAAGGAACTTACGGCAGGAATTCCCTGCAGGGTGTTGCAGAGTGCCGACGATATGGAGGTCGTTTGTGAAGATGTGCGGCTGTCGGGCGGGGATGTCTGGACCGCAACGGACAGTGACGGGTCTATTGCCTCCATTGCCTTTGTTGTTCCTCTTCAGGAGTCCCTTTCCGTACTTGATATTTGCGCCGTTGATGAGGAGGCCTTGGGAACATTGCTTTCCGCCTTCTGCTCCTATTACGGTGCACAGCGGTTGTGCCTATCCCAACCGGTTGAGGCGGTGGGGCCTCTCCCGACTTTTCCCGGATGGAGTTTGGAATCGTCGGAAGTCACTCCTCGGGGCATGTTGCGTATCACTGATGCTGATTTGTTGCTCAGCCGATACGCAGAGGCTTATCCTACCACGCATTGTACCTTGCGGCTTACCGATGAACAGATGCCTGTAAATGAGGGAATTTATGAAATCAAAGAGGGTTGCTCATGCAAGCAACCCCTTTCATCGTGTCCGCAGGAATCCTCCTGTGATTATATCTTTGATATCCATGCGTTAACCCGTTGGCTGTTTACCGGGGAATCGGGTGCGAAGCCCTATCTCTCCCTATTGTTCAGCGAGTAGTCATTTCTTCCGTTTCGGGACGGCGGTCTCGATGCGGCCGGAGACGGCAGGATGACGCAATGCCCTGACGATGAGCCATACGCCTGCAATAACGAAGGGAATACTCAATAGTTGTCCCATGTTGAGGACCATATTGGCTTCGAACGCCTCTTGGTCGTTCTTGACAAATTCGATGAGGAAGCGGCTGAAGAAGACCCCGACAAAAAAGACGCCCATTAAGAGTCCCGGCCGGTCACCGGCCTGCCTTTTCCAATACATGTACATGAGCAATATGAAGACGGCCAGATAGCACAACGCCTCATAAATCTGTGTCGGGTGCGACGGTTCGGTAAAGAGCGGCGGAACTCCGTGCATGTGCCACAGGCCCACATTCTCGATGAAGCGGAATCCCCAAGGAAGAGAGGTCACGTGACCGTAAATCTCGTGGTTCATGAGGTTACCCATGCGGATGAATACGGCCGTCAAAGCCGTCGGTATGACCAGGCGGTCGACCGCCCACAGGATGCTGCGGTGGGTGACCCGTCTCGAAAAGATGTAGATGGCGATGAGAATGCCGATTGTTCCGCCGTGGCTGGCCAATCCGCCTTCCCATATCTTGAGGATGTCGAGCGGATGGACCGAGTAGTAGGCCCACCCGTAGAAAATGCAGTGACCTAACCGTGACCCGATGACTGTCGCTACAATGGTGTAAATGAAGGCTTTGTCGCACCAACCGGCGGGAGCGTTGTCGTGTTTGTAGATGCGGTCTTCGATGGCATAACCGATTAGAAATCCTATGGCAAAGAAGAGTCCGTACCAGCGGACTTCCCGTCCCCCAATCGAAAATATCGCCGGGTCAACCGTCCAAGTAATGGCATCAAGTAACATGGGAGTAGACTAAACGAGATGTTTGATAAGCTCTTCACGTTCCCCGTAGAGCATGTCGACCACCGGAATTTCAATCATGGTATAACAACCCGGTTGTTGACGGAAGGAAGCCCGAGCGACTCCCACGAGAATTTGCGCCGTAAGGGCGGGGTTGTTGATTGTCATATTGAATTCCAAAATCTGATTTTGGGTTTTCCCCGATACTCCTTTGCGAATCATGTGTACCCCATGACCCATATCGAGCAGGTCGTTCACACAATCCACTTGTATAACGTGAGTTTCGTCATTGACGAAATAGGGGTCATTTTTGATGGCTTGGGCGACCTCATCAAATTTGTACCCCTCTTTCACCTCGATGTATACCATGCGGCGATGGATACCTGTACCCATCGGAATGGTCATGGAGAGAGCGGCCTTCACTCCCTCTACCGCTTTTACGGCTACAGTGTGGCCCATGCTCATGCCTGGTCCGAAGTTGGTGTAAGTCACTCCTTTGGGAGCGGCGGCCTGCATAAGGGTACGGACGATGGAGTCGCTGCCCGGATCCCATCCCGCTGCCGTGACAGCTACGGTATTGTATTTTTTGCAAAGGGCATCGAGGCGGCTGCGGAGACCGGCGATTTGGGTATGGATATCGAAACTGTCGACGGTATGGATACCTCGGGGAAGAATTTTCTCGGCGAACGATTCAACTTTACGGGTCGGTGTGCAGAGAATGGCCACATCAATTCCTTTCAGGGCTTCGATATCGGTAACGACAGGATAGGCTTTCAATTCGTCGGGAACATCGGCCGCATTCCGGCGTACGATGCCGCCCACCTCAAAATCGGGCGAAGCCAGCAAGGCCTCCAATACAAATTTTCCAATATTGCCATACCCTACAATGGCAGCTTTTATCTTCTTCATATTATATTCTGTTTTTCCTTATCGGAACAGGTTGATCAACTCTTTCGCAAAGGTAAATTTTTTTGCCCACATACGTTTCGCAGCGTGGAATTATTTCTACTTTTGCCTTCTGAGTGAACCTTATATTTTTTCAGCCGTGATTCGTCAGCAACTCCTCGTCATTCCCGCTTGTCACAGGGGATACCATTTGATTACCGCCCTTATCGAGAAAGCCTTGGGAGACTTGCCGGAAACGGGATTGCTCCACCTTTTTCTCCAACACACTTCAGCGGCCCTTACTATCAATGAGAATGCCGACCCGGCCGTACGTCGGGATTTTGAGTCGGCCCTGAACCGCCTTGTCCCCGAAGGTAGCCGTTACTATACCCATACGTTGGAGGGGGATGACGATATGCCGGCCCATCTCAAGAGTTCGCTTATCGGACCTTCGTTGACCCTGCCCGTGCGGGGCGGCCGTCTGGCTCTCGGAACCTGGCAAGGCATCTACTTGTGCGAGTTCCGGGATGAGGGAGGAGACAGGCGTATCCTGGCGACCTTGGATTATTGAGGGAGAAGTTTACCGGTTGAGAAGGTCAAGCCGTTTCTGAACGAAATTGCATATGAGATTGGCCGTCTCTTCCGTTCCCAAAATCGAAGAGTTTACCGACAGGTTGTATGAGGAGGCGACACCCCACTCCTTGTCCGAATAGAAATTGTAGTAACTGGCCCGCCTCTTGTCAATTTTGAGGGCTTTTTCCATGGCCTCTTTTCTCGATAACAGAGGCTCGTTCTTCAAAATCCGGTCAATCCTATCCTCCATGTCGGCATGGATAAATACGGAGATGCAGCGAGGGTTTTCCCGTAAAATGTAGTCGGCACACCGGCCTACGATGACGCAGGAGTGGTTGTCGGCAATATTTCTGATTACGTTGGCCTGAAACTTGAAAATATTCTCATGGCAAAGCGCCCCTTCATTTTGGAAAGAGGAGATTCCGAACAGGACATTGTAGAGCCCTGACGGTGAAGTCTCGTCAGCCTTTTCAAAATGGCGGGGATCGATGCCGCTCTCTTTGGCCGCCTCTTGTATCAGTTCCTTGTCGTAATATTTGATTCCCATAAATTGGGAGAGGTAGTGACTAATCTCTTTTCCTCCGCTGCCAAATTGCCGGCCTACGGTGATAATGAAGTTTTTTTCCATGGTATTTCCCTTTCTTCTATGCACAAAGTTATAATAAAAATTGAGATGTAAATAATG
>JAJQIP010000120.1 GCA_021199145.1 Porphyromonadaceae bacterium
CCTCAAGCACCGAACCGTTAAGATGCCGTCCGCTTGCGTCCATCATCGGAATGGTATTGCCCGGAAACACATACTCCCCGTCAAACTTGCCGTCGACCTCAAACAACGATTTCTGGAGTTCCAACACATGCTCTTCGTTGCGCTCACCGTAAGCGTCGGCACAGGGAATGGAAAAGTCGAAAGTGTCCCCCACTTTCAACCCCTGTATATGCTCTTCAAACTTGGGAAGCATCGGCTCCACCCCGAAAACAAAACGCAAAGGGGCTTGCGGAGTGGCCTGCTCCATAAGTTCGTTCTCCTCTCCTACAAAAAGGTCGTACGTCAATTCGACAAATTGCCCCGGTTGAATGGTATCCATAGCGATAGTAATAAAAACGGAAAATTGATGGACAAAGGTATAAAAGGTTTTTCAGATTCACGACTCCCCTATTTCACAAATTTCAAGGAAAGAGGGGATAAAAGACTCTTTTCGAAGAAAAAAAGAGTAAATAATCTGTTTTTGAAAAATTATTTGCATCTTTGTGCGCAAGAAGATTGTTATTGACCTTATATTGTCCGAGAGGACAGCTATCTTATATTTATAGAATTATACATTTATGGACAGTGAATTTAAACCCCGTCGCCCACGCATTGGCGAGAACAGAGGGGAAATGAACCGGGAGAACGGCGACGAAAAACACGAAAAACCCGATTACTCCCGACGGAACAACTTTGAACGCAATACCGGCTATCGAAAACCCTATCCCAACGAAAACCGTTTCAGCAGGCCACGGGACTTCTCCCGCAACTATGACTCTGCCGACAACTCCCGTCGTACGGAGGAGGAGAGTTTCAATCGCTATGGGTCATACCGTCCGAGCCGAAGGTACGGAGAGGGTCAAAGCGGAGAGGCACCTGAACACCGCAACAACAACTATCCGAACCGATATGACCGGAATGACTATGCGACCCGTCGTCCCTATCGTCCGCATACCGAGGGGAACGGGGAGTCGAACAACTACAACTCGACGGGTGAAAACCGTCCCTATCGGGCCAACCGTTTCACCTCCGACAACAACCGGAACGGATACAACAAACCTTACGGCAATCCGCAACCTCGTCCCTATGGCAACAAAAACCGTCCGCAACGTCCGGTGACCCCGCCCGTGCCTCGGCGTGTCATCTACGACGAAAGTTCTATCGACCCCAACGCCCCCATTCGGCTCAACAAGTTCCTGGCCAATGCAGGTCTCTGCTCCCGTCGGGAAGCGGATGAATTTATCCAAAAGGGAGAAATCAAGGTCAACGGGAAAGTGGTTACCGGGTTGGGAAGCAAAATCACCCGCAACGATGTGGTGACCCACAACGACAAAGTGGTCTTGTCCGAACACAAAATCTATGTACTGCTCAATAAGCCCAAAAACTGTGTCACCACTTCAGAGGATCCGCAAGGACGCCTCACGGTTATGGATATCGTACGCAACGCCTGTACCGAACGCATCTATCCGGTAGGCCGGCTCGACCGGAATACGACCGGAGTACTGCTCCTCACCAACGACGGTGACCTGGCGTCGAAACTGACCCATCCCCAATTCATCAAGAAGAAAATATACCATGTATGGCTCGACCGGGATATCACCGAGGAGGACCTGCAACGTATCGCCGACGGGATAGAACTGGACGATGGCCCCATCCATGCCGATGCCATCAGCTATGCCAACGAGACGGACAAAAACCAGGTGGGGATTGAAATCCACTCGGGCCACAACCGTGTGGTACGCCGCATCTTCGAGGCATTGGGCTACCGTGTAATAAAACTCGACCGAGTCTACTTCGCCGGACTTACCAAGAAAAATCTTCCCCGAGGCCGTTGGCGCTACCTTACACAGCAAGAGGTGAACATCTTGAAAATGGGTTCTTTTGAATAAACGTCTATAAAACAAAAAGGAAATACGCATTATGGAAACACTGCTCCGTTCTCGTATCATCGACATATTCCGGAACAAACCTATCGGAACGACGGTAAAGGTCAAAGGGTGGGTACGTACCCGCCGAGGTAACCGGCAGGTCGGCTTCATTGCGTTGAACGACGGTTCGACCATCAAAAACCTCCAGATAGTTACCGATCTCGAAAAGTTCGGGGAAGAGACGCTGAAACCGGTTACCACAGGTGCCTGCATCGGAGTGACGGGCAAATTGGTGGAATCCCAAGGCAAAGGACAGGAAGTGGAGGTTCAGGCCGAAACCCTCGAAGTGTACGGCACGGCCGATCCGGCTACCTACCCGCTGCAGAAGAAAGGCCACACGATGGAATTTCTGCGGGAAATCGCCCACCTGCGTCCTCGGACCAATACCTTCGGGGCTATCTTCCGGATGCGCCACCAGATGGCTTATGCCATACACACTTTCTTCCACGAGAGAGGCTTCTGCTATTTCCATACCCCTATCATCACCGCCTCCGACTGTGAAGGGGCAGGACAAATGTTCCAGGTCACGACGAAAAATCTCTACAACCTGAAAAAGGATGAAAAGGGTTCTATCCTCTACGATGACGATTTCTTCGGCAAACAGACCAGTCTGACGGTTTCGGGACAACTGGAAGGCGAACTGGCAGCCACGGCACTGGGAGCCATCTACACCTTCGGACCGACCTTCCGGGCGGAAAATTCCAATACACCCCGCCATTTGGCCGAATTCTGGATGGTGGAGCCGGAGGTTGCCTTTGCCGAACTGCCCGAACTGATGGACCTGGAGGAAGAGTTTATCAAATACTGCGTGAAATGGGCCTTAGACAACTGTCAGGACGACTTGCAGTTCCTCAACGACATGTTCGACAAGGGCCTCATCGAACGGCTGCAAAAGGTGGTCGATACGGAATTTGTACGGTTGGACTATACCGAAGGCATCAGGATTCTCGAAGAGGCCGTCAAAGGAGGACATACCTTTGAATTTCCCGTCTATTGGGGATGTGACCTGGCGAGCGAACATGAACGCTATCTGGTGGAAAAGCACTTCCAGAAACCGGTCATCATGATTAACTACCCCAAGGAGATAAAGGCCTTCTACATGAAACAGAACGCTGACGGCAAGACGGTGCAGGGCACGGATGTACTCTTCCCCCAAATCGGTGAAATCATCGGAGGCAGTGTGCGGGAAGAGAACTACGACAAACTCCTGGCCCGTATTAACGAACTGAATATTCCCATGAAGGATATGTGGTGGTATCTCGATACCCGCAAGTACGGCACCTGTCCGCACGCCGGCTTTGGTCTCGGATTCGAGCGGCTGTTGCTTTTCGTCACCGGCATGAACAACATCCGGGATGTGATACCCTTCCCTCGGACACCCAAAAACGCCGAGTTCTAAGGCATCGCTGCTCTTAAAACAACATAATGTCGGCCTTGTGTAAAGAGTTATACACAAGGCCGATTCATATATTCCCTCCCTGAACCCGTTCAAGAATTTTTCGAGAAATCCGGATACAAGAAAAAAAGAGAGGCAGCCCTCTTTTTGAACGATTTTTTTTACTTTTGCAACACAAATACTAAAAACCTTTTATCTAAAATTTAATCCCATGTTAGTAGTTATTACCGTACTATTTATCATTGGTTATCTGTTGATTGCGCTCGAACATCCCCTGCGCATCGATAAAACGGCCACAGCCCTCTTGCTGGGTATGGTTTTGTGGATTATTTACGCCATCGGAGCGGAGACGCTGGTTCCTGCCGTGAACGGAGAAGAACTGCAGGAATTCCTGGCCAAATCCTCGGCTTCCCTCCAACAAGAATCTCTGGCACACCAATGCCTCAACTTTATCTTGAGCGTAAAAATCGTTGAACATATGGGGGATATCTCCCAGACGCTCTTCTTCTTGATAGGGGCCATGACCATCGTCGAGCTGATTGACATCCACGGGGGGTTCTCGGTGATTACCGACCATATCAACACCCGCAAAAAACGCAAACTGCTCTGCATTGTCGCTTGTATTGCCTTTATCCTTTCGGCTATACTCGACAACCTGACGACTACCATCGTCATGGTCATGCTGTTGCGGAAACTTATCAACGACCAGCACGAACGCTGGGTCTACGCCAGTATGGTGGTCATTGCGGCCAATACGGGTGGTGCCTGGTCTCCTATCGGTGATATCACGACCATCATGTTGTGGGTGAAAGGGAACGTTACCACTTCGGCCCTCATCTCCTTCGTATTGCTTCCCAGCATCGTGGCCATGGGCATTCCGTTGCTTATAACCTCCCGGAAACTCATAGGAGACTTGCCTGAAGGAAACCGTATCGTGACCGGCAGTGACTTTATCTCCCCGAAAGAGAAAAAGACCATCTTCTTCTTAGGAGTATGCGGCCTCATCTTCGTACCCATCTTCAAATCGATTACCCACCTGCCACCGTTCGTCGGCATTCTCTTCGTATTGAGTATCTTGTGGATTTTCACCGAAATACTCTACAACAAGAAAATGCTTGAAAAGACGGAAGAACATCGGGTGCCGCAAGTCATTTCACGCATCGACATGCCCTCCATCCTCTTCTTCTTGGGTATCTTGATGGCTGTAGCTGTACTGCAATCGACCGGTATTTTGGCTTCTGTGGCCGGATGGCTTGACCAGGAGGTGCACAATGTCTACCTCATCAGCATCGTCTTGGGTGTCCTCTCTTCCATTGTCGATAACGTACCTCTCGTGGCGGCCGCCATGGGTATGTATCCTATTTCCGATCCGGGTACAATAGGCTATATGGCCAACTTCGTACAGGACGGTACTTTCTGGGAATTCCTCTCCTACTGTGCCGGAGTGGGTGGAAGTATGCTCATCATCGGTTCGGCTGCCGGAGTCGTGGCGATGGGATTGGAAAAAATCAATTTCGGTTGGTACCTCAAACACTTCTCCTGGATTGCCCTTCTCGGCTATCTGGCTGGTGCGGGCGTATATGTCCTCGAGACCATGTATCTAAAACCTCTTTTATAAAAGCGGTTATCATACGCTAAATAAAGGGCTGTCCCTATCGGGGACGGCCCTTTCATACAATATCGATTCCCATGAAATGGTTGTATAAAGAGAAATCTCCGGAAAAACTTTTCTACTCCACCGACCTTCACTCCCACATTCTGCCGGGAATTGACGACGGTTCTCCCGACGTGGAGACCTCTATGACCCTACTCAGGACACTCCAATCATGGGGCATCCGGCAGGTTTTTGCCACGCCTCACGTTATCGCCTTCATCAAAAATACGCCCGAGACAATTGCCGCTGCCTATAATTCCCTATGTAATCGCATGCGACAGGAGAATATCGACATGAAAATCCGCTTCTCGGCTGAATACCGCATGGACGAACACTTTGAAGAACTTCTCCAAGAGGGGGAGAAGGCTTTCATCCTGCTGCCAGGACGACATCTGCTCGTCGAAAATCCCTTCTCACAGGCTCCTATGGCGTTAGAGGATTTTCTTTTTCGATTGACGCTAAAGGATATACATCCCATTTGGGCGCATCCCGAACGTTACCGCTACTACCATGCGAAAAGAGATATTTACAGCCAACTGCACGACAAGGGGATTCTCTTCCAGGTGAATCTGCTCTCGCTGGCTGGCTATTACGGGAAAGAGGTCAAGGAGATAGCCTGGTGGTTGGGACAGAACGGATGGATTGACCTCTTGGGAAGTGACCTGCACGACACCCGTCAGGCACAAGCCATCACCGGTTGGCTCTCGACCTCCGAATACCAGAGAGCTGTCGAAATGCTCCGAACGCTGAAAAACGACCTTCTCCTCTCATCGGAGGAGGAATAGAGAACGGTATAAAATAGAAAGAGCCGCACCTCAATAGAGGGCGGCTCTTTGTTATAACGGTATATACCATCAGAAGGGCAGATCGTCGGATTGTCCCTCCGGCTCCGGCTCTGCGGCAGGAGCCTCAGAAGGAGCTGCCGCAGCTGCATCCGAAGAAGACAGCTTCTCTATTCTCCAGGCACGGACATCGGTGTACCAGCGACCTCTGCCTTCCCGGCTTTCAAGGTCAAAACTGACTACCACTTCATCCCCTACCGACAAAGGATACTGGTCAATACGACTACCACTCAACTGAAAACATACTTTACGCGGGTAACGTTGTTGTTCTTGGGTTTCAAGAACATATTCCTGCTTTTTCCACTCTTTTCCACTCACTTGGCCGACACCGCTTTGCAACGGCAGGACATGAATGATACGGCCTTTAATTTCCATACAAATAACAAATTATAAATTATACTACACAGAGAATGTGGCCTCGACAAAGGTGGAACGACAAACGTTCCTTCCTGTCCCTGCCAGACTTCTCTGTTTTCTGCTAACAAAGATAGAAATTATTTCCAATAGAATATTATACGATTTCTAAAAAAAGATAACGGAAAATAGAATTTCTAAATTTCCGCATTAATTCGACAAATCTTATTGACCGTAAGGAAAATCCCCGTATCTTTGTATCAATAAAGAATTTGCATAATTATATAT
>JAJQIP010000199.1 GCA_021199145.1 Porphyromonadaceae bacterium
GTCGAGTCGTTGCCGTTTCACCGCATCGGGCACGTCATCTTTATAATGAGCGGCCGAATAGGTACCCTCCTCCTCCGAATAGGCAAAGGCCCCCATGCGTTCGAAACGCATATGCCGCACGAACTGCAACAAATCTTCAAAGTCGGCCTCACTCTCTCCCGGGAAACCGACCATCAGGGTGGTACGCAGATGAATGCCGGGAACCTCCTCCCGGATACGGGCCAACAACGCCTCCGTCTCCGCTCGGGTCACCCGACGGCGCATACGGGCCAACACGCTGTCACTGCTATGCTGCAAGGCGATATCCAGATAGCGGCACACATTTTTCCGTTGCGCCATCACCGGCAACAAATCCATCGGGAAACGGTCGGGATAAGCATAGTGCAACCGTATCCACTCCACCCCGGGGATGGCGGCCATACGGTCTATCAGTTCGGCGATACAGAAACGGCCGTAAAGGTCTTTTCCATAATAGGTAAGGTCTTGGGCAATGACCTGGAACTCCTTCACGCCTCGGGAGACCAGCCGCTCCGTCTCCGCCAGAATATCCTCCATCGGACGGGAGACATACCGCCCCGTAATGAGAGGAATGGCGCAATAGGCACACAGACGGTCGCACCCCTCGGCAATCTTCAGGTAGGCATAATGCGATGGAGTCGTCAATTCCCGTTCCAGACGATATTCCTCCCGATAGGCTTTCCCCAAGTCAGTCAGCAGGGCCGGATAGTCGAACTTGCCGTAAAATTTGTCCACTTCGGGAATCTCCTGGGCCAACTCCTCCCGATAACGCTGTGACAGGCATCCCATCACATAGAGCCTGCCTATTTTATGACGGCTCTTTGCCTGAGCGCATGAGAGAATCATCTGAATGGACTCCTCTTTGGCGTCTCCGATAAAGCCACACGTGTTGATAACCACGATTTCGCCCTTCACCTCCGGCGCATCGGCATAGACGTCGTAGCCCGCCACCCGGAATTGCCGCATGAGGGACTCCGAATCCACCAGATTCTTGGAACAGCCTAACGTGATGACGTCAATCCGGTTTTTGACCATATCGCTTACTTCTCTCCGAACAACGAATCGACAAACTCACGGCGGCGGAAAGGTTGTAAATCTTCTATTCCCTCTCCCAGTCCAATATACTTCACCGGAGTCTTGAACTGGTCCGATATTCCCACGACGACACCCCCCCTGGCCGTACCGTCGAGTTTGGTGATGGCAAGGGCTGTCACTTCGGTCGCCGCCGTGAACTGGCGGGCCTGCTCGAAGGCGTTCTGTCCGGTCGAACCGTCGAGGATAAGCAACACCTCTTGCGGAGCGCCGGGTACCACCTTATCCATCACCCGTTTTATTTTGGTCAGTTCGTTCATCAACCCCACCTTGTTGTGGAGACGGCCCGCCGTGTCGATAATCACCACGTCGGCTCCGTTGGCCTTGGCCGAACTCAAGGTGTCGAATGCCACCGAAGCGGGGTCGGATCCCATCTTCTGCCGGACGACAGGCACTCCTACCCGCTCGCCCCAAATCAGAAGCTGTTCGACGGCCGCCGCCCGGAAAGTATCTGCGGCTCCCAGATAGACACTATATCCGTTTTTCTTAAAGCGATACGCCAGTTTCCCAATGGTCGTGGTCTTTCCCACACCGTTCACCCCCACCACCATGATGACATAGGGGCGGCCGGCAGTCTCGGGAAGGACGAAGTCATTATCGTCGGCCGTACGGTTCTCGGTGAGCAGGGCAACCACCTCTTCCCGCAAGATATTTTTCAGTTCCGAAGTCGAGAGATATTTCTCCTGCGCCACCCGGCGTTCGATTCGTTCAATGATATGCAACGTGGTCTCTACCCCCACATCGGAGGTAATCAATATCTCTTCCAACTCGTCCAAAATCTCGTCGTCGACGGTCGATTTCCCGGCGACGGCCCGAGCCAGTTTGGAAAACAGCCCCTCTTTGGTCTTGGCCAATCCCTTGTCGAGTTGTCCCTTTCCCTCTTTTTGGAAAAAATCAAAAAATCCCATATGCTTCTCCTTTCCCGCATGCCTCTCCGGTAAAGAGAGGGGACGGACTTTTTTTCAATCAAAAATCCCCTCGATAGCCTCCTCTTCAAAGTTGAAGGGTTGCTCTACCGCCTCTTCGACAACACTGTCGGGGAGGGCTATCCCTTCACACGGAACGAAGATGAGCGAATCCACGGCAAAGGTCTCTGTGGGGGTGTACATCAGGGTTGTGTCGGCATACACCTTTTGGATATAGGTGGCGTAAATGGGCAAGGCCGTACTGGCTCCCTGCCCCTCCGACATATTATCGAAATGGATGGACCGGTCTTCTCCGCCTACCCACACACCCGTGGCCAACGAGGGGGTGAAGCCCATGAACCAACCGTCGGAATTGTTATTGGTCGTTCCCGTCTTGCCGCCCATCTTCGCCTTGATACCATAGCGGTAACGCAACCGGATGCCCGTACCATGGTCAATGACATCGCACAGCATCGGCAGCATCTTGCGGTAGGTCGATTCGCTGAACACTTCGGAGACTTGTGGTACGAAGTCGGTGATGACATTCCCGAAATTATCCTCGATGCGGGAGACGTAGACAGGGTCGACCCGTAAGCCGTGATTGGAGAAAGCCGTATAGGCGGTGACCATCTCCTCTACCGAGACATCCGCCGAACCTAAGCACAACGACATGACAGGGTCAATCTCTCCCCGAATGCCGAACGAGCGCATCAACCGGACCAACGACGAGGGGGTGAGCCTCCCTATCAGATAGGCCGATACCCAGTTGACCGACCTCGACAAGGCCCAGCGCAAGGTCACATACTCCCCGCTCCGCTCATTGGTCGAATTCCGGGGTGACCACACCTCACCCGTATAAGGGTCGAAAATGTTGGGCTGCACATTGGGCACTAAGTCGCAAGGAGTATATCCCTCCTCCATCGCCAGGGTGTAGAGGAACGGCTTGATAGTCGAACCCACCTGCCGGCGGCTTCCCGAGACCATGTCGTACTTGAACCGGTGGAAATCGATACCGCCCACATAGGCCTTCACATGACCGCTTTGGGTGTCAATCGACATCATTCCCGTCCGCAATAGCGTCTTGCAATAGCGGATGGAATCCATCGGCGACATAATCGTGTCGAGAGGGCCGCTCCACGAGAAGAGACGCATCGGTACAGGGGTCTCAAACGCTGCCGTTATCTCGTCCGAACTGGCGCCATGAGCCTTCATCACCCGATAGCGGTCACTCTGCTCCTTGGCTCGGTTCATAATGGATTCCACCTCGTCACGGAGCAGGTCACGGGTAAAGGGACCCTTGGGGGAATTTTTCTTCTCCTTTTCAAAAAGGGGTTGCAGATACTCTCCCAGATACTCTGCCACAGCCTCTTCGGCATACGCCTGCATACGGCTGTCAATCGTAGAGTAGATTTTCAGTCCGTCCGTATAGAGATTGTAGGGCGACCCGTCGGCCTTACGGTTCTTGTAACACCAACCGTACAAAGGGTTCGTCTCCCACGCTATCGAATCGTCGATGTACTGTTGCCGTTGCCACTCCCGATAGTTCCGACGGTTGGGCTCACGAGCCGTCATCATCTGGCGGATATGTTCCCGGAAATAGGGAGCGACACCCGATTCGTGGTTGACTCTCGTGAAATGAGTCTTCAGCGGAAGCCGTTGCAGGGAATCCCGCTTGGCCTGGGTAAGGTAACCGGCCTTGTACATCTGCTCAAGCACCACATTGCGTCGTTCTACCGACCGGTCGGGATAGAGTATCGGGTTGTACAGTCTCGGATTCTTGCACATCCCCACCAATACGGCCGCCTCCTCCACGGTAAGTTCCTTGGGGGTCTTGCCGAAATAAATCATGGCCGCCGACTGCAGCCCCACCGCCTCGAAGAGGAAATCGAACTTGTTGAAGTACATGCTCACAATCTCCTCTTTGGTATAGAAATACTCCAACTGTACGGCAATGACCCACTCGATGGGCTTCTGGAAAAGCCGCTCCTTTACCGTACCTGCCGTAGGCGAATAGAGTAGCTTGGCCAACTGTTGGGTGATGGTACTTCCTCCACCGGCACTCCGTTGCTGCATCACACCCCGTTTGACAAAGGCCCGCACCAACGCCTTCAGGTCAATGCCCGAATGGTCGTAGAAACGCACATCCTCTGTCGCCACCAAAGCCTCAATGATAGGTTCGGGTATCTGGTCGTAATCGATGGAGATGCGGTTTCCCTGTTCCATATAATAGCGGCCGATGGAAACCATGTCGGCCGAATAGATTTCCGAAGCCAACTTGTCCTTCGGGTTCTGCAACGCCTCGATAGGGGGCATATATCCGATTTTCCCTTTCGATATGGCGTGAAACAGACTATATCCACCCACCAGCAAGGCTACGACGAATAACCATAAGACAGCGACAATCCACAGCGTTATGTTCCTCTTCCCATCCTCTTTTCCGGAGGATTTTCGGGAGGAGCTTCTCTTCTTCAACCGAGACAAGGCCGACATCTCTACTTTTTTAATTTAGTCACCGAAGGGGACACTCCCTCCAATTGTACAAAGATACGATAAATTTGGCTTTCCCCACTCCCCGACTTGCGTTTACTTCGTCTCGGCGGAAAATTTTCGGAGGGCCGCCCCACGGTCGAATCCCAACAGATAGGTATCGGGAGAGGAGATATGAGAGATTACAGGGAAAAGTTCCGGATACTTTTGCAGGGCGGGATAGAGGTAGAGCGGTGTGGAACTGTACCCCAACTGCTCCAGAATGACGTAGTCGACCTTTCGCCGCACCATATCGGCCACCACCTCATCAGGATCGGTCGAGAAGAGATAACGCACCGGAAAATGCGACGGAGCGAAGTAGGCGAACAGTTCCGGTTTGCGACAAGAGACCACCGCACCGGCCGGCAACTGTCTCTCCATCGCCTTGGCCAGTTCGAAGTAACAGCGGTAGGCGGGCGGGAAAGGCTGACGGGCCTCCTTCGCCTGGGTCGAAAGTGGAGAGAGCATGGGAAAGGCGATAAGGAGCAACAGGTAGGCCCACCGGACGGAAACAGGCTTTCCCCCTTTCCGTTGGAAAAGGCGTACGACAATCTGCCGGAGCAGACGGCAGAGGCCGAAATAGAAGAAAAGGAAGAGGAAGGGAGCCACCGGCACCACATAGCGGCTGCCGTTACCGCCATGCCACAAGGCGAGAAGGGCGATGTTCGCCAGGAGAAAACCGACGAAGGGAAAGCGGAAATGCCTTCCGCCCAGCGTCCAGCAGCCGTAGAATATCACCGCCAACACCACCAGACCGGCGACCACGCCGAAAAATCCCGACGACTCCTGATAATTCATCGACAGAAAGGGAAAGAGGATTTCCCGAAATCCCTTGATTACCGTCTCGTCAAAATTGGTAATCATCTTCGACACCATCTCCCCGAAACTCGACACCGTTCCCATCTCCGGCCGCCACGGATTGACCGTCATAATGGTCCCGAAATAGCGGGACTCTATCCCGTAGGCCGCATTCCGCAACGACCACGGCAGGAGCATCACCACCATCCCGCCGACAGCGGAGACGGCGGCCTTCCACTCTTTCCGGAAAAGGAAAAACAGGAGAATGGCAAAGAGCACCGACATCCCCACGGCTCGGATATAATAGGCTGCACCAGCCGCCACCAAAGCGGCGTAAAACAGGGGAGAACGGTAGAAAGGCCGCTCCTTTTCCCGAGTATAACCGTAGAGGCAGACAAAGGCGGCCGTCACGCAAAAGAGGTAGAGCATCTCCGACATCGCCATCGAAGCGAAGTGTAGCAGGTGGGGCGAAAGGCAGGTCAGCAACACCGCCGGAAAAGCAATCTCTCCTCGTCCGGAGAGTCTTTGGGAGAGGGCGAACAGGGCTAAGAGGGAAGCCCACAGCAGACAGCCGTTCACTATCTTGAAAAAAACCAGGTTGTCAATTCCTATCCGCATAAAGAGCGAGAGGAAAAAGGGATAGCCGGGCGGAAAATGGCTGGCCGGCGTGAATCCTGTGGGCGAAGGGTTGGCATACCCCTCTCCGGCGGCCAAAGTCCGTGCCAACTGGATATACGAGGCGTTGTCTCCGTTCAGGTCGAGCTTGGCATCGAAACAATAGCTGTACGCCGCAACGAACACGACGGTCAACAGCAGGAAAGGAAGCCACTTTTTCATGCCGGTTGTTTTTTCGGGAAGAGTTTCGACCGCCACAAATGCCATTTGCACAGGCGGTAGAGCAGGGAGACCCGCAATACGCCCAGACCATAGACGGCACTTCGCACCAGATTGATGGACGAGGCCTCGTCGAAATATTTCGTCGGACAGGTCACCTCCCCGATTTCATATCCCGCCCAGAAAATCTGCGCCAACATTTCGTTGTCACAGACAAAGTCGTCCGAGTCACCGTTATAGTTGATAGAACGCAGCACCTCGGCCGAGAAAGCCCGATAACCGGTGTGGTACTCCGAC
>JAJQIP010000165.1 GCA_021199145.1 Porphyromonadaceae bacterium
GGTGCATGAGGTGCGACCGCAAGGGGGCCATTCCCGCACCACCACCGATATAGATCATTTCCCGCTTCGTATTTTGGATATGGAACTCCCCGTAAGGACCCGATACGGTAACCTTGTCGCCCGGTTTCCGAGTGAAGATGTAGGAGGAGCAGATACCCGGCTTGATGCCTGCCGCCCAGGTGCCGGCGGCACGGTCGAACGGTGGCGTGGCGATACGGATATTGAGCATGATGATGTTCCCCTCTGCCGGATAGTTGGCCATGGAGTAGGCCCGGAAGGTCTCTTCGTCGTTGCTGCAGACCAGTCCCCACATTTTGAAGCGGTCCCATTCGCTGTGGAACTGTTCGTCCACCTCCATATCGGAGTACTTGATATCGTACTTGGGAACGTCAATCTGCACATAGCTGCCAGGCAGGAAGTCGAACTTCTCCCCTTCGGGTATCCGCACGACAAACTGCTTGATGAACGAGGCGACATTGTGATTCGACACCACTTCGCACTCCATCTTCTTGATACCGAGGATAGCTTGCGGAACCTGCATCTCGATGTCGTTTTTCACCTTTACCTGACAGGCAAGGCGATAGTGGTCCCGTTGCTGTTTGCGGGAAAAGAAGCCGGTCTCGGTGGGAAGAATCTCCCCGCCACCCGACAGTACCTGACAACGGCACATGCCGCAACTGCCGCCCCCACCACAGGCCGAGGGAAGGAATATTTTATTGGCTGCCAGCGAAGCGAGCAGAGTCGTTCCCGCAGGGGTCTCCACGGTGCGTTCGCCGTTGATGGTGATGCGGCGGTTACCGGCCGGCATAAGACGGGCCTTGGCCACCAACAGCAAAGCGACAAGCACCCATATCAGAATCAGGAAGATGACCACCGCTGCCGGGATGGTCAGATTTTCCAAGGAGAGTAATATTACTGCCATAATCGGATATGTTTACAGTTTGATACCCAGGAAACTCATGAAGGCGATGCCCATAAGTCCCGTGACGATAAAGGTAATGCCTATCCCTTTGAGGGGGGCAGGCACATTGGAGTAGGCCATCTTCTCCCGGATAGCCGCAATACCCACGATGGCCAACAACCACCCTATGCCCGAACCCAGTCCGTAGACTGTAGCCGACCAGGCATTGGGGAAAGAGCGTTGCTGCATGAAGAGGGAACCGCCCAAGATGGCGCAGTTGACGGCGATGAGGGGCAAGAAGATGCCCAACGTGTTGTAGAGTGCCGGAGCATACTTCTCGACAATCATCTCGACGAGTTGCACCATAGCGGCGACCACGGCGATAAAGAAAATCAGGCTCAAAAAGCTGAGGTCCACATCTTGGAAAGAGTCGCCCAACCACGAGAGGGCACCGGCCTTCAGGATATAGTTCTCAAGCAGATAGTTGACGGGCAACGTAATGGCCAGGACAAAGGTCACCGCTACACCCAAACCCATAGCGGTCTTTACCGTTTTGGAGACAGCCAGATAGGAACACATCCCCAAGAAGTAGGCAAATATCATATTGTCGATAAAAATCGACCGGATGAATAGATTGAGATTTTCCATTGTTTAATCTTTCGGGAGGTGAAACTATTTATCTTGCAAATCCTTGTTCCGTGACCGGTGTACCCAAATGATGCAGGCGGCCGTGATAAGGGCCATTGGAGGGAGTATCATCAAACCATTGTTCTCATAACCCCATTCGTAGAAGATTTTCGGGATGACGGGGAAGCCGAACAACGTGCCCGACCCCAGCAATTCCCGGAAAAAGGCGATGATGACCAATATGATGCCATATCCTACGCCATTGCCCACCCCATCGAGGAACGACTCCCACGGGCTATGCCCCAAGGCAAACGCTTCGAGACGTCCCATGAGGATGCAGTTGGTAATGATAAGGCCGACAAAGACCGAGAGTTGCTTGCTCACATCGTAGGCATATGCCTTGAGAATCTGGTCGACGATAATCACCAAAGCGGCGACTACCACCAGTTGTATGATAATACGTATACTATTGGGTATGGTGTTACGCAACAACGAGATAATCACATTGGAAAAAGCCAATACGGCAATGACCGAAAGGGCCATGACAAAAGCCGACTCCAGCTTGGCCGTGACAGCCAAAGCCGAACAAATACCCAATACCTGCACAATGACAGGATTGTTCCGCGAAAGCGGTCCGAGGAGTATTTCCCGAGTTTTCTTGGATAACATATCGCTTGTTGTTTATTGTTGTAACGACTTTAAAAACGGTTCATAGGGGGAAAGACTGTTGAGAAGCATCGTCTGTACGCCTTTGCTCGTGATGGTCCCGCCCGAAATGGCATTGACATACTCCGCACCATTGAGCGGTTTCTGCCCCTTCTTCTCCACGGCAACGGACTTGAATTCCTCCTCTACAAAGAGGTGCTTGCCCGGGAACTGCTCCTGAAAAGCGGAACTGCCTATCTCTGCGCCCAATCCGGGCGTTTCGCTCTCATGGGCAAAGTAGGCTCCATAGAGGGTATTCCCGTCAGCATCGAGGGAGATATAGCCCCAAATCGGACCCCACAGACCGGCTCCGTATACAGGGAGGATATATTTCCGGGCCCCGTTGTAGAGACGGCAGACATAGACGGGTAATTGACGTTCAGAGGCCGGGAGCTTTACCTGTACGGCGACATTAACATCAAACGCCTCCACACCGCAGAGGGTATCTCCTTTTTCATTCAAGACGAAACTGTCGATAATCAGGGTCTTGTAGAGCGACTGCGCCTCTTTGGCACTGGCCGATACATGCACCGAACTGAGAATTTGCTTCATCTTGTCGATTTCAACATTCCGTGTCTGCCTCCCTTTCAAGCCCAAAGCGGCTATCGCCAACACAGCCGCCACCACGACGACCATGATTGAGGCATAGAGAATCGTATAGATATTGCTTTGCTTGTTCATAAGAGTTCTGTTTTACGCCTCTCGGCACGTTTTAAACGACGTTTGATATTCGCTCCGACCACAAAATGGTCGATGAGGGGGGCAAAGACATTCATCAACAATACGGCCAGCATGGCTCCTTCGGGATAGCCGGTATTGTAGACCCGTATGAGAATGGCAATCAGCCCAATGAGGAATCCATAGATGTATTGTCCCGTCCGGGTCCGTGCCCCGGTAACAGGGTCGGTCGCCATAAAGACGGCAGCAAAGGCGAACCCGCCCAAGCAGAGTTGGTTGAGGGGCGAAAGGAATGAGGCCGGATATACGGACGAGGGGAAAAGCCAGGCGATGGTTCCCATCACCAGACCGCCCACAAAGACCGAAAACATGACCCGCCAACTGGCTACGCCGGTCCAGAGCAGTATGACCGCCCCGATAAGGATAGCCAAAGTCGAAGTCTCTCCTATCGACCCGGGAATAAGCCCGAGAAAATTATCGAGCGTGGAAAGGGGTGTCCCCACGATATTGTGCAGCACCAGGTCGCCTCCGGTATGGGTAGCTACCTGTCCCAGCGGTGTGGCCCCCGAGAAAGAGTCGCACACCTGCCCGGCCCCGAGGCCGAAAGTATCGAGTGTACGGACAAAGACACCGTCACCCGACATCTTCGACGGATAGGCGAAGAAGAGGAAGGCACGGGTTACCAAAGCGACATTGAAAATATTCATACCCGTTCCCCCAAAGACCTCCTTGGCGAAAATCACGGCAAAAGCGGTTGCCACGGCAAGCATCCAGAGGGGCGTATCGACCGGGACAATCATTGGGATGAGGATTCCCGAAACGAGGAAACCCTCTTGAATTTCATGACCCCGCCACTGCGCCACAATAAATTCGATGCCCAATCCCACGACATACGAAACGATGATTTTGGGCAAGACGGCCAGAAATCCGAAGAAGAAAATCGGCCAAAAGCCCGTGACAGAGAGTTCGCCAAGTGCTAGATAGTGTTGGTAACCGACATTGTACATACCGAACAAGAGGGCCGGCATGAGAGCCAAAATAACTACCGACATCGTCCGTTTCGTATCCACACTGTCGTGAATGTGTACACCCGACAACGAAGTGGTCGAGGGTACATAGAGGAACGACTCAAAGCCCTCGAAGACCGAACGGAACATGGCCCACTTACCGCCTGGCAGGAAGTTGGGCTTTACTTTATCGAGATAATTCCTGAGTGTTTTCAAAACTTCTCTTTTTTAACGGTAAATCAATTCACTTCCTTACGCAACTTGTCCAAGCCATCCCGGATAATCGCCTGCAAGGGAAGTTTGGAGGTATCGACGAACTCGCACAGGGCAAAGTCTTCCGGGGCAATCTCATAGATGCCCAGATTCTCCATTTTGTCTATATCGAACGCCAGAATGGCCTTTATCAGATATTCCGGAAGGATATCCATCGGCAAGACCTTATCGTACTCACCCTGCATGATGATGGCCCGCTCCCCACCGTGCAACCGAGCATCCATAGAATAACTGCGATGCCCTGACATCCACGAGAAAAAGGTGCGGGAGATGCTGTACTTGCGCACACCGGGCAAGGCCCAACCCAACAGTTCGTAGCAATCGTCCCCTTCGGGAATTACCGTTATCTGACTGTGCGGAGCCCGCAAGTAATCCTCCTCACCGAGCCGTGTCCCTGTCAGCACGTTTCCGCTGATATAGCGACGATGGTGGGTGGCCGGGATAAGGTTATCTCCCACAATCGAGGCGACACTTGCGCCTAAAACCGTCCGCACATAACAGGGAGACTTCACCTCCGAACCGGTGAGGGCGACGAGACGGGAAAAATCGAGCCGTCCCCGACCGAAGAAACGGCCGATAATCAACAGGTCGAAAGCATTGAGCGTCCACACCGTCTCTCCCTTGGAAATCGGAGCGATATGCTCTATCTGCACTCCGACATTCCCCGCCGGATGCGGACCTTTGAAGACAAAGGTATGGGCTCCCTTGACATTGACCCCACTGCCAAAACGAATCCCTACATAGACCCGCCCTGTCGTGAGTTTCCGCAGCACATCAATACCCGCCTGCAAATCAATCTCCTGTCCCTTCATCACAAAATCGAAATCGGGAGCCAACGGAGCCGAATCCCAAGTAGTCACAAAAATATCCCGTGGAGCGACATCCGGATTGGCTATGACATCATACGGACGCTGTTTGATGAACGGGAACAATCCGTATTGGAGCATCATCTCCTTGACCTGCTCGCCCGTGAGTTCATTGATTTTTGGTACAGTCACTTCGACCGACTCCTTTTTTCCGTCAGACTTCACCGTAACATTCAACACCTTACGACGCTCTCCCCGGTTCACCGCCGATACCTCTCCACTGACAGGCGAGACGAATTGCAAAGCCGGGTTGCTCTTATCGAACCACAACGGGGTGCCTACCTTTACCTTGTCGCCAGGTTTGACCACCACCTTGGGTACAATACCGTGAAAATCGTCTGGAACAAGGGCATAATATTCACTGGCCGGAGCCTCTACAATATGGGCTTCCGGCTGTCCTTTGAGAGGAATATCCAATCCCTTTTTCAACTTTATCACATTCGCCATTTTCCAATTATTTTTTCGAGCGCAAAGATAGTACTTCTCTCTATAACCTATGCCGGGAAAATTCCTCTTTTTTTAAAATAATTTTTCTGAATCTTGACATCTGTTTGCATAACGGAAAATGCGGGAGAAAGCGGTGCAATCGTTTTTTTATGCGTACCTTTGGAGAATAATTCGTCGACCCATGCACACCTCCTCGCTCCGCCTTTTCCGCCTCATCCTGCTCCTGCTCCCGTTGTGGGCCGGACAATCCTGCCGCCAGGCGAACCGTCCTCTGACCACAGGGGAAGAGCTAGAGACGACCTATGCCCGAGGTTTCCAGATTACCCGTTATCCCGACTATTGCGTTGCCGACCTGCGTGACCCGTGGGATACCACCCGTCTGCTACACCGCTATATCTTCTTAGAGAAGGGGAAAGAGATTCCTCCCCAGTTGCCGGAGGGGACACTCATCCGGACGCCGGTAAACCGCATGGTGGCCTACTCCACAGTACATGGAAGCATGCTGAATGAGTTGGGCCTTGCCCACTCCATCGTGGGGGTCTGTGAAGCGGAATACATCTCCGTACCAACTATCCAAGAGGGGCTACAGTCGGGAGAGATAGCCGATTTGGGTCGTTCCATCGCCCCCAATATAGAAAAAATCATAGAACTGTCCCCCGAAGCCATCTTGGTCTCCCCCTTTGAGAACAGCGGTTACGGCCGAGTGGAAAAGTTGGCTATCCCCCTTATCGAATGTGCCGATTATATGGAAAATACCCCGTTGGGACGGGCTGAGTGGATTCGCTTTATCGGACTGTTCACCGGACGGGAAAGGGAGGCGGACTCGATTTTCCAGGAGGTGGAGAGCCGATATACCGAACTCTGCCGCCAAGTTACGGTTCAGAGCCGTCCGACTGTCCTCTCCGAGAAAAAGATCGGAGCGACCTGGTTCGTTC
>JAJQIP010000092.1 GCA_021199145.1 Porphyromonadaceae bacterium
GGCACCTTGCACTGGGTTTCGGTAGCCCATTCCGTCGAGGCGGAAGTCCGCATGTATGACCGGCTATTTATCGTCGAAAATCCGGCCGAGGAGAAAGAGAAGGATTTCCGGGAGTTGCTCAATCCCGATTCGCTGAAAACTGTAAAAGCCTATATCGAACCCTATTTGGCCGAGACCGCAAAAGTCGGAGACCATTATCAGTTCCAACGGATAGGTTATTTTTCCGTCGATCCGGATACGACTACAGGGCATTTGGTGTTCAACCGTACCGTATCGTTGAAAGACAGTTGGGAGAAAATCAAGGAGAAACAGTGAACCTTGCCTTTTTATACAGCTATGCCGGGGTAATGCGAAAAGGAATTCGTCTTGCTCCGGTATTGTCTTAAAAACCGGTTTTATGGATGACGAGAAAGTTTCGGAATTGGTAAAACGTTACGAAGAGATGCTCCGTAACGGGGAGCACCTCTATTTCGATACGGAAGACATAGAAGATATTGCCGGCGAATACGAATATTCCGAACGGTACCAAGAGGCGCTCAATGTCGTTGAGTACGGTCTGGAGTTGCATCCCGAAAATCCCGAACTGTTGGTATATCGGGCAGGGTATCTGTTATCCCTCAATCGCATTGATGAGGCCGAAAGACAAATCTCGGCCGTAGAGAGCCGTACGGCCGATGCCCTCCTCATTCGGGCGGCGATAGCCTTGGCCCGTTCCGATACCTCTCGGGCGGTAACATATATCGATGCCTTGTTCGATACAGACGATTTCTCGACAGATGTCTGCCTAGATGCCGTTGACCTCTTACTCGACTATGAGTGTGCCGATAATGCCGTCGCCTTTCTCCAAAAAGCATGTCACTGTTTTTCTGGGGATGACAAGGAACTCCTCCTGCGTGAATTGGCTCGTGTCTATGAGGATTTACAAAAAAACGAGGAGGCCATTGACATTTACAACCGTCTGTTAGATACCAATCCCTATTCCTATACCGACTGGTGCGACTTGGCGAGACTGCTCGACATGCAGGGGAGATATGCGGAGGCTATAGAGGCCTACGATTTTGCCTTGGCCATTGACGAGAACAATGTCGAGATAATGATTTCGAAGGGATGTTGCCTGTACGACAACGGCAATGCTCCGGCGGCTATGCGTCTTTTTGAGGGGGTCTTGGCCGTAGCAGGAGACCAAAGTCAGACCCAGGCGATGTTGGCAGCCTGCTATTCCCATATGGAGCTTTATGAAAAAGCCGTTGCCTCCTTGCGACAGGCCATCCGATTTGCTGAATGCCCCGATGCCGATTTGTATTATCGGTTGGCCGAAAACTATTATAACCTGCACGACATTCCTCGTACGGTAGAATCCTTACGGCAGGCGGTCGAGATTGATGCCTACCATGTAGATGCCCAACTGTTTCTTGGAGAGTTGGAAAAGGATTCGGGAGAGTGGGAGGAGGCCGAGAAGCGGTTCCTTTTCATCCTGGAAATTGACCCGGAGAACGCCTTTGCCCATAAAATGCTGGCGCAGGTTTTGGAACATAAGTCCATCTCCTGCGTGAATGGCGAACGCTATTGTCAGGAGGCGATAGCCCACTATGCTCGGGCGGTTGAGCTTACCCGTCACACGAATGTGGAGATGTTGCTGGCCTTGGCCGTAGCGCAATTCAAGTACGGAGATGTCCAGGAGGCCATAGCCCTTGCCGATGCCATAGAATCGTTGGTGAAAGACCCGGAGGTATTGAAACGGATGAATGACGAGAATCTGCAAGAGTTAGAGGCCTTCACCCATCTCAAAGGGTTCTTACGGGACGAACTGGGAAAATTCTTAGATGCTGATTTATAGCGTTGTATGCCTATGAAAGAGCGGGGGATAAAGGATTATGCGATGGTGTTGCTGAAGGGCATAGGCATGGGGGCCTCCGATGTTGTGCCTGGTGTTTCGGGCGGAACGATTGCTTTCATTACAGGCATTTACGATGAATTGATAACCTCTATAAAGAGTATCAATGCGCATGCGTTGAAACTGTTGTTTACGGGGAAAATCGCCGCTTTTTGGAAGAGCATCAACGCCAATTTCCTGTGCTCCCTGTTTTTGGGAATCGCCATCAGCATCTTCTCCTTAGCCAAACTCATCACCTATCTGTTAACCCATGAGCCAACCCTTGTGTGGTCGTTCTTCTTCGGCTTAGTATTGGCTTCGACCTGGTTTGTAGCGAAAGGAATTCAGGCGTGGAATTGGAAAACCGTACTCGGATTTCTGGTAGGAGGGGTGGTGGCCTACTATATTACCGTCGCCTCACCGGCAGAGACATCAACTCGTCTGGCCTTTATTTTCCTGTGCGGTGCCATAGCGATATGCGCCATGATACTTCCCGGCATATCGGGTAGCTTTATTCTGGTGCTGTTGGGGAAGTATTTTTACCTCATGGAGGCCGTTTATACGCTGAATGTGGTTGTAGTGGGCGTTTTCCTATTGGGCGCTGTGGTAGGAATCGCCTGTTTCTCCCGCTTTTTATCCTGGTCGTTAAGGCGGTTCCGCAGCCTGACCTTAGCGGTTTTGAGCGGGTTTATGTTGGGGTCGTTGAATAAAGTCTGGCCTTGGAAAGAGCAAGTGGAGGCATTTACCGACGGGAATATCCTCTCCACGGGGAAGAATGTCTTGCCCGACAGTCATCTGCTGGTGCCTATCGTCTTGATGGTTGTCGGATTTCTGCTGGTCTATATCTTGCAGAGGATTTCGGAAAAGAAGGGGGAATAAGGGTCAAAAGGCTGGCACAGCTTTCAAAAAATTTTATCTCGATTATCTGCAGGAGGATTCATCACACACAATACTTTTCGCAAACAGAGTTCGATTAAAGGAAAACCCCTGCCTTTGGCTGGGAGAGAGGTATTCCTGTTATTTATTTAGGGTTGTATTGCAGGGTTATACCCTGCAATACAACCCTTTATGGTAAGGGACGATACAAAATGTTTACACAAACAGCCTTCACTTAACGATTTACGATTATCACCTTAGAAGCTATTGCTTACACAGCTATTCTGTAACAGGACGGACACTATACCCGACGTAGCGGTCGTTCCAGAGCCTGACGAAAATTGGATCCTTGAAGACAAGAAGGTATGCATCACTTGAATAACTTCCGAGGTTGATAGGCGAAGAACTCCAATAGTATCCGCCATCTCCGGTGTCACTTAACGACGTCCCACGTGTACCCGCAGCTGGAAGGAAGATACTGTTGCTGCTGGGACCCGTCACCTCATAACCGTTATGACCATCCTGCGTTGTCCACGTCCATTCGCAATTGTTTATAAGTTCGTCTATTTCATCCTTTGTCGGGAGTCTCCATGTATTACCCCAGTTAGCCGTGGCGGCATCGTAATCGGCATTGCCTGCTATGTCTCCCATACGGATATTATATGTTATACTATTACTTTCCGTATATGATGATTTCGTTGTCGTCTCGCCCCAGGCGAAATAATTGCCATAATCGGATGGTGATGAGGCCCCCACATTGCACGTGGCCCACTTCACACTCAGGCCCAAATCAACATACTCGTGATGGATTGACATTTCATTTTGTATCGTCTCATCATCATCAGATGAACATCCTTGGATGGTCAGACCTAGTGCGACGACGCACGTAAACCACTTTATTTCCCTTTTCATAATGATTTGATAGATTTTAGTTTATAAATTGATTATTCCAATATGTTTATTTATGTTTTTTCTGTTTTGAAAACAGCATCTTCTATCCTTAATGAATTGACTGCTCTTCGCTCCATTATCTGTGGTGACAGTTGGCTGCACTCGGCAAAGCTCAAACAATCTTGGCTCTCCCCTCGCTTGCACAACTATTTTGTGACAGAACGAACACTAAACTCGTGGTAGTAACCGTCAGGTAGAAGACACCGTAGAAGTTGAGGCTGTATGCGTTCTGCGTAACGCTCTGGGCATAGAATTCCAATTGCACTCGTGTCCTCTCGTATTGTAGAGCAGCGCACCATACCGGATATCCTATATTTCCCTCACCACAGAATCCCCATGTTGCGTATCCGCAGCCGTGCGGGAATTGAATTAGTAAACTAACTGAGGCCAAAAATGGCGGCAATAGTAGCAGCGAGGGTAATGAGAAAAATAAGCCCTATAAATGAGATGATACATCCCGCAATGGCGCAACTGCGCGGGGTCTTGAACAGGCCAATAATACTGAAAAGCACACCCAAAGTCCAGATGATCCACCCAAGAACAGGTACCCAACCAACAAACAGACCGAATATGGCCAATATCAATCCTGCAGTGCCGAGACCATTAGAGTGATGCTCCGTCGTGTTTACATAAATTGTTTGTTGCGGTCCTAATGGAGTATCTGTTTTTAGCGATGCCCCGCAATGAGGACAGGACCTTGCTTGGTCGGAAACCATTTGTCCGCACTCTTCACATTTAATCATTCCCATAAGTTGTAATTTTTAAGATTTATGATATGTTTTTACAATTATTTCATCAATCATTAATGGAGATAGTGCACTTCGTGGTCAGATGCGGGGGAGGTTCCTACGTTGCATGTCGCCCACTTCATGCTTAGTCCGAGGTCGACATAGCCGTGACCGTTGATAGTGCCAACTGTCATTCATTTTTAAGTATGCATGCATAAATGATTATGATTGATGCGACACTCCATTTTAGCCCATTTGTCTGTGCATTTCAATGATGATTGTAGTTTTTAGTTTATAATAAGTTTGACAAATAAACAGAAGTTTTATTCTCATTTGCTTTTGCAAATTTAATTATAAATTTGTGAACTATTGCTATTCATTCATGAAAATTCAGAAAAATTTTATCCCGACTATTGCCATTAAGAAAAATGTCTTTTTAGGGCGAAAGATATACTTCCGCCTCAAAAAAAGGAAACTTCAAAAAACTTTCCTGCAAGAAAGTCTAAACGAAAGAAATATTATTTGGGAGCTTTGAGGTAGAGCCCTACAGCGATGAAGGCATATAGGATATTGGGTATCCAGACGGCAATGAGGGGGGAGGTAGAGCCGGAGACGGCGAAGGTCGAAGAGACCATATCGAAAAGGATATACGAGAAACTCAGTAACAGCCCTATGGCAATGTTGATGCCCATGCCTCCCTTAATCTTGCGAGAGGAGAGGGACATACCGATAAGGGTAAGGATAAATGCCGTCGCCATATTGGCGAACCGTTTGTAATATTCCACCTCAAACTTGATGATGTTGGCGATACCCCGTTGTTTTTGCCGGTCAATATAGCGGCTCAATTCGGGGGTGGTCATCAGTTCGCTGTCGTATTTTGAGATGAGGAAGTCAGACGGCTCTATGCGAATCATCGTGTCGAGCTGCGCCCCACGGGTAAGATATTCGTGCATGCCGTCGAAATCGCGTATCACATAATTCTTCACCACCCAATGGTAATCCTTGTCGTAAACGATGTTCTGTGCAGTCAGCCTCGACTTCAGGATTTTCCCGTCAAACCGCTCCAACGAGAAGCGGTTGCCGGTTTTCTTGCGGTCGTCGTACCGGTTGATGTAGGCAATGATACCCGGTTCGACCTGCATCTGTATGTTGCTGGCATAATCCACCTTCTTGTTCTTCACATAGGTGTTCTGAAATTCGATGCGGGTTGTCGTGGCCGGAGGAATCACATAGCTATTGAGGTAAAAGTTACAGCCGGCGATAATCCCCGCCGAAATCATATAGGGGACCAACAAACGCCTGAAGCTGATGCCGCTTGCCAGCATAGCGATGATTTCGGAGTTGTTGGCCAGTTGGGAGGTGAAGAATATGACCGTTATAAAGGTGAACAGCGGGCTGAAGAGCGTGGCGAAATAGGGGATGAAGTTGAGGTAATAATCAAACAGTGTCGCTTTGAGCGGGGCCTTTAACAACGCATCCAACTTCTCGTTGATATCAAACACCACGACAATGGAGATAATCAATATAATGGCGAAGACATACGTTCCCAAAAATTTCTTTATAATATAGAGGTCTATTTTCTTTATCATACGAAAGTCGGGAAGAGGTTAGAGACGTTGGGAGGTGCGGACGATCATCTCCCTTTTCCACGGAGAGAAGTCCCCCTCCATGATATGACGGCGGGCCTCCCTTACAAGCCACAAATAGAAGGCCAAATTGTGTATTGAGGCGATTTGCAGGGCCAGCAACTCATCGGCTACGAAAAGATGGCGTAAGTAAGCCTTGGAATATTGTACATCGACAAACGCCGCCCCCTCTTCGTCGATGGGAGAGAAGTCGTCCGCCCACTTGAGATTGCGCATATTCATAATGCCGTTGCGGGTGAAGAGCATTCCGTTGCGGCCGTTGCGGGTCGGCATGACGCAGTCGAACATATCCACTCCCCGTTCGATGCTTTCCAGCAAGTTCGCCGGAGTGCCGACCCCCATCAGGTAACGGGG
>JAJQIP010000202.1 GCA_021199145.1 Porphyromonadaceae bacterium
GTATTATCCTTTATCTTTGTGAAAAATGTCATTCTTCGTATTACTTTTTATGAAAAAATTTATATCCTTTCTCCTAAAAAAAGGCGGTTTGTTGCTGTTGTTGCCGATTCTTCCAGCCATGGGACAAACGCCACAAATCGAAACTCTTAACCGGAGTGTCGTAGCGGTAAATATGTCCAAAAGCGAGGGACAGAAAAAGAGCGGTATCTTCCTCAGCTGGCGTTTTCTCGACGGGGACGAAAAGTCAACCGCCTTCAATGTCTACCGAGACGGCACGTTGCTGACGGCAAAGCCGCTGACCTCCGTGACCAACTATACCGACACCGAGGGGTCAACCTCCTCGCAATATGTCGTTGAGACGTTGGTCGACGATGTCGTCACGGAACGGGATACGGTCAAGGAGATTTGGCCTACTATATATAAGGAGATACCCTTGAACCGACCGGCTGGCGGGAAAAACGCTTCGGGGTATTACTCTTACAGTCCTAACGACTGCAGTGCTGGTGATGTTGACGGCGACGGAGAATACGAAATCATCGTGAAATGGGATCCCACAGACTCTCAGGATAATTCCAATTCGGGATATACGGGGAATGTCTATCTCGACTGTTACAAACTCGACGGCACCCAACTGTGGCGCATCGATTTGGGTCAGAACATACGAGCCGGTGCGCACTATACGCAGTTTATGGTCTATGACCTCGACGGGGATGGAAAAGCGGAAGTGGCCTGCAAGACCGCCCCGGGGACTATCGACGGGGAAGGCAACTATGTGCTGATGGGGAGTGACGACCCGACGGCCGACTACCGCAACAGCAGTGGTTATATCCTCTCCGGGCCGGAATATCTCACCGTCTTCAACGGGGAGACAGGAGCGGAAATCACTACCGTCGCCTATAACCCCTTGCGGGGTACGGTCAGCAGTTGGGGCGACTCCTACGGCAACCGAGTGGACCGCTTCCTGGCCTGTATCGCCTATCTCGATGGCATCCATCCCAGTCTGGTCATGTGTCGGGGCTACTATACCCGAGCGGCGTTGGTGGCTTATGACTTTGACGGGACAACGCTCACCCAACGGTGGATTCACGACTCCGCCACGAGCGGACAAGGGGCCTATGGTCAGGGCAATCATAACCTCTCGGTGGGGGATGTCGATGATGACGGATACGACGAAATCATCTACGGCTCGTGTGCCATCGACCACGACGGGACGCTCCTCTACCGCACCGGTCTGGGTCACGGCGATGCGATTCACTTTTCGGACCTGGACCCCGACATTGACGGACTGGAGGTTTTTACGCCTCACGAAGAGACCAGTGCCAAATACGGATTTGATATCCACGAGGCCGGCACGGGGAATATTCTCTATGGCGAATATACCGGTTCGGATGTCGGCCGGGCGATGGCTGCCGATATCGACTCGACAAGCCGGGGCTTTGAGTTCTGGTCGTCGGCCAACTCGAATGTCTACGACTGCCACGGCAATGTGCTCTACTCCAGTAACCAGCCCTCATACAACTTCCGGGTCTATTGGGACGGGGATTTGCTAGATGAACTTCTTGACGGGGACAAACTCGACAAATGGAACTCCTCTACAGGGAAGTCTGAGAGGATTTTCACGCTCTACAACTACGACAATGCTATGACCTGCAACGGCACCAAGAAGACGCCGAACCTGCAGGCGGACCTCTTCGGTGACTGGCGGGAGGAGATTGTGTTGTGGGGTGGAGGCGACAGTTCCTCTTTGATTGTCTTCACCACCACCTATGCATCTGACTATCGGTTGATTACCCCGATGCAGGACCACATCTACCGTATGGGCATCGCCTGGCAGAATGTGGCCTATAACCAACCTCCCCACCTGGGTTACTACATCGGCGACGGCATCGATCCTACGGCCGCCCGCCTGACAAAGACGGGGAAGGGCAACTTAGTTCAGACGATTGAGGAGAAGGAGGCTATCGATACCATCTGCTACAGTTGGACCTATGCCGACGGTGTGACGGTGGACGGACAGCTGCCGGACGGCGTAACGGCGACAATCGACCTGGAAAAGGCGACCGTCACCATCTGTGGGGTAGCCGAAGAGACCGGAACATTCTCATTTTATATCTCAACATATGGCGGAACGACCGATATCTCCTTGCCGGGAACGATTACGGTGCGTCCGGAAAGTGTGCTGACCGAAGTGGCTCTCTTCCATTTTGACGAGACTTCGGGTCTGACGGCGAAGAACGAAATCTCCGGCGAAGCGACCGCCGAGAGCCTCACTCCCTCATGGGTGAGCGGAGTGAGCGGCAACGCCATCTCCTTCCCGGGTACAACGGGCTATCTACTCCAATCGCATTACGATGCACTGGAAATGGGTACGGGTCCCTTCTCCATCACGTTGTGGTTCAAGTCTCCGGGTGCCTCCTCTTGCGACTGGTACCTCTTCCACAAGGGAAGTCATACGGCTGACACCTCTACAGGGGCGACCGGCAAATGGATTGGCATCGAATATAAGAACGGGAATCTGACCTTCGCCATCGACGACGATGTGACCAAGACCAACCTGGATATAACGGCGTCGGACTACTTCGACAACGAATGGCACTTCCTCACCTGTGTCCGTGACTCAGTGAACGGACAACTGCTCATGTATCTCGACGGGGAAGTGGTCGGCACAAAGAGCGACGGTACGGGGAATATCTTCGAAACCGAAGATATGGTCATCGGCAACCGTAATATTCTCTTCGACAATGCCTACATAGGGGCTTTGGACGAACTGACCATCTATACGGGCGCCCTGACTGCGGCGAAAGTGCGGGCTCTCTACGAGGCACAACGTCCGACCAGTGGGGTCAATCAGCCGACTGTCGTGCCAGTCACCGAACGGGTGAAAGTCTTCCCGACCACCTTCGACGACCAAATTACTATCTTGTTGAATGAGATTTCCGACGAGAATGTCACCTTCATCATACACGCTATCGACGGACGGGAAGTCTACCGCCGAACCTACTTCATCGAGAACCAGTCACCGCTCACCATCAGCGGTATGAGGGATTGGACGGAGGGATTGTACACCTTGACGGTTGTCACTTCGGAAGGGACATTCACCCGCAAATTGCTCAAAAAATAAAGGATCTTTCCTCAGGAGAAGCACCGAATAAAAAGGACTTCTCCTTGGGGATTGAAAATATTTTCATAGCTTTGATGCCATATATCCGCATTTTATGAAAAAGACACATCTCTACATGGCCGGTCTGCTCCTATCGGCTTTTACCGTTCTGCCCCTGGGGGCACAAACGCCCCAACAGGAGACTTTGAGTCGGGGAGTCGTTGCGGTCAAGACCTCTAGCGGCGTTTTCGTCAGTTGGCGTTATCTGGGGACCGATAGTCCTTCGGCCAAATTCAACGTCTATCGGGACGGCGAACTGCTCAACAGTTCCCCACTCACCGATGTGACCAACTACACCGATGCCGGTGGGACAACCTCCTCGACTTATGTCGTAACCCGTGTGAGCGGCACTTCCGGAGTGGAAAGCTCGGCGGAGACGGCCGTGTGGGATAATTTCTATAAGAAAATCGCCCTGAACCGTCCGCCTTCCGGTGTTACGCCTGCCTATACGGCGACGAACGACGGTACGACGGAAGAGTATCCCAACGGACAATACTACTCCTACACCCCCAACGATTGTAGTGTGGGCGATGTCGATGGGGACGGCGAATATGAAATTATTGTGAAGTGGGATCCGACCAATTCTCGGGATAACTCCTACTACGGCTATACAGGAGAGGTCTATCTCGACTGCTACAAACTCGACGGCACCCAACTGTGGCGCATCAACCTGGGCAAGAATATCCGGGCGGGTGCGCACTACTCCCCCTTCATGGTCTATGACCTCGATGGGGACGGGAAAGCGGAAGTGGCCTGTAAGACGGCTCCAGGTACTATCGACGGACAGGGCAACTACGTTCTCATGGAGGGCGATAGCGAGACGGACGACTATCGCAACAGCAACGGGATGATTATCAAAGGTTCCGAATACCTCACGCTGTTCAACGGGGAGACAGGAGCGGAAATTACCACCATTGCCTATAACCCGCCTCGGGTATCGGCCAGCAACTGGGGGGACAGTTACGGTAACCGTTCCGAACGCTACCTGGCTTGCATCGCCTATCTCGACGGCATCAATCCCAGTCTTGTCATGTGTCGGGGATACTATTCTCGGGCCGTATTGGTGGCCTACGACTTTGACGGGACAACACTCACCCAACGGTGGATTCACGACTCTCCCTCAAGTGGCATCGGAGCCTATGGGGAGGGGAATCACAACCTCTCGGTAGGGGATGTCGACGAGGATGGATGTGATGAGATTATCTACGGGGCCTGTGCGATTGACCACGACGGCTCGCTTCTCTACCGTACCGGCCTGGGACACGGCGATGCCATCCACCTCTCGGATATGGATCCCGATATACGGGGATTGGAAGTCTTCGATATCCACGAAGAGACCACGGCCAAATATGGCTATGAAATGCACAAGGCTGGAACGGGCGAAATCCTCTTCGGGGATTATACCGGTTCGGATGTCGGCCGAGGGTGTGCGGCGGATATCGATGCCAACTACCGGGGACAAGAGTCCTGGACGACCGAAGGGGGAATTCGTGACTGCAAGGGGAATACCATCAGCGGGTCTCGTCCGTCGATGAACTTCCGTCTCTATTGGGACGGGGATTTGCAGGATGAACTTCTCGACGGTACCACCATCTCCAAATGGAGTTCGTCCCAGAAAAAGGCCTCGACCCTTATTGAACTGAGCAGTTATGCCCAGGTAAGCTCCTGCAACAGCACCAAACAGACTCCTTGCCTCTCGGCTGACCTCTTTGGGGACTGGCGGGAGGAGGTTATTCTGTGGGACACTTCCGACTCGGCCTCGCTGGTTCTCTATACCACCACGACCCCGTCGGACTACCGTCTCCCCACCCTCATGCACGACCATACCTACCGTATGGGCATCGCCTGGCAGAATGTGGGCTACAACCAACCGCCTCATTTGGGATACTACATCGGTGACGGTGATATCGAATCGGCTCGGCTCACCAAAATCAGCGAAGGTTCACGGAGTCAGACAGTCGGTGTACACATGCCTATCGACACGGTCACCTTCCGTTGGGACCGTTGCGACGGCGTGGAAATCAGCCGCCTGCCTTCCGGCATCTATTCGAGATATAAAGACAGTGCCAAGACAATCAGCATCTACGGGACACCCTCCGTTTCGGGCGATTACACCATAGTGATAAGCACCGAAGGGAATCCGGTAGCCAACCCCACCGATACCGTCTTTTTGGAAATTCTTCCGGAGGATGATATCACGGCGGTCGCTCTCTATCGCTTCGACGAAAGCGCAGGGTCTACAGCGGCCAATGCCATATACGGTGAGGCCGTAGCCTCTGGATTTACGCCAGAATGGGATTCGGGTATGTCCGGCAACGGCATTCTCTTCCCCGAGACGGCGGACGAGACCAGTGTGCTGACCCAGGATAGTTACTCCGAACTGGAGGCGATTGACACCCAATCGTTCACCATCTCCCTTTGGATCAAGACCGAGAATGGTGACCAGTCCATCCTGGATATCGAAGGGGAGGACGGTTCATTTATCCGTATCGAACGGAACTCCCGCTTCTCCTTCTCCATCTGCGATGGTACCACGACTACATCAGCTACGGCACGCAGCACGACCACACTCTTCAACGGGGAATGGAACTACCTTGTCTGCATACGGGATAGGTCGGATGAGAAACTCTACGTCTATCTGAACGGAAGTCTGATGACTCAGGCTACCGACAAATGCGGGGATCTCTCCCTCTCTCAAATCGCTATCGGCAACCGGGAAGAGGAGGGTACCTATCTTTCCTATCGAGGAATGATGGACAACTTGACAATCTCTACCGGAGCCATGAACGACCGGCAAGTCAATGAGGCCTACTCCGCCACGGAAGAAGTGCTTGTCGACAATACGCCGCACGTCAACGTCTATCCTACCCGCTTTGCCGACCAACTGCATATCCAACTCAGTCAGGAGGCGAAGAACGTAAGCATCCAACTCTACAACCAAGTGGGAAGCCTCATGCTCGAAAGGGTATACGACATGACGGGAAATCCGCTTCTTACCATCTCCGGATTGGATAATCTGCCGAGTGGAATCTATCTGTTGCGCATCAATAATGGCAATACCCAAGAGACAGTGAAACTGCTTAAAAGGTAATTCCTTTTAGGCGGTACAGCTGGAGAAGCGTAAAAAAAGGTTGAAAAACCTTTGTAAGAAAGAAAAGATGCCGTACCTTTGCGGCATCAAAGGCCCAGATGGCGGAATCGGTAGACGCGCTGGTCTCAAACACCAGTGGATTCACTTCCAT
>JAJQIP010000014.1 GCA_021199145.1 Porphyromonadaceae bacterium
CTATAAAGATTTCGGAACTTGTTCGGCGGAGAGTTGCGATTATGCCGATTATGCCCATCCCTTAGCCCTTGCTATCGAGAAGGGGGAGTGTTATCCCGGTGTTGCGATTTGTGGCAGTGGAAACGGTATAGGCATGACCCTTAATAAACATCAGGGTATACGGGCCGCACTTTGTTGGACAGAGGAAATCTCCCGACTAGCCCGTCAGCATAATGATGCCAATGTGTGTGTCATGCCTGCCCGTTTTATTGATATTGATACGGCCCGTCGTATTGTGGAGGCTTTTTTCCATACAGGTTTTGACGGTGGCCGTCATCAACGCCGTATAGATAAGATTCCTGTAAAATAGAGTGAGTTTACGGTATTTTATCAGGGGGTGGGAATGTCTATACATGCGATTTTAATATTTTTTGTATCTTTGCATTGTCCGAAAAGGAGAATCATTCCTTTGGGATGGACGCACACTGTTGGTACGATGAAGAATAAAAGTAAAGACGAAGCAACGGCATCTATGTCGTTATCATTGTCTGACACGTTGTTATATTATGTGCTTCTCTTCATTGTCAGAGTCGTGTCACATCTGCCTTTTGGGGTGCTGTATGCATTGTCCGATATCATATACATTCCCTTTTATCATGTTGTCCGTTATCGGCGGAGGGTAGTGCGAAAGAATCTGACCGAGTCGTTCCCCAACAAAAGCGTAAACGAGATTATACAACTTGAAAAGAGATTTTACCACTTCTTCATCGATATGTGTCTCGAAAGTTTCAAGTTGATGTCTATTAGTGGCGACGAGATACGCCGGAGAATGAAGTTCGTCAATCCTGAGATATTGCACAAACTGCTTGCTGAGGGTAAGTCAGTATCTGTCTATTTAGGACATTACGGCAATTGGGAGTGGATATCATCGGCAGGTCTTTGGTTTCAGGAAACGACGATAGTGCAGGTTTACCGCAAGTTGAACAATCGTGCGGTGGGTAAAATCATGGGTCAACTGCGCTGTCGTATGGGTCATGTTTATGTCGATATGCACAACACAGTGCGGTTTATGGCTAATGCGGCACGGGAAAACAAACCCTATGTGTATGGTTTGCTTGCCGACCAATCTCCCAAAAAGAGAGATGCAAAAGAATTTGTACTGTTTCTAAATCATTCGGCACCAGTAATTACGGGTACTGAGAAAGCTACGAAACGATACTGTCATGCGGCCCTGTTTATCGACATGAAGCGAGTCGGGCGGGGTTATTACGAAGGAGAATTAGTTCCGTTACATAATGCCCCCCAGTCGCTGCCTGATTATGAATTGACGCACCTTTATTTTCAACATTTGGAAGCTGAGATTCTGCGGCAACCGGAGCTTTACCTTTGGTCGCACAATCGTTTCAAATATGCCAAAGAGGTTCAACAATAAGACATTTCGCCCCGAAGGAAGATGGATATAGATTTTGTAATTACCTGGGTTGATATGAACAGCCCCAAGTGGAGAGAGGAGTTTGCGAAATATCAAGCTAAAGAGGAGACCGAAAAGAACGGTGTGTCACAAGCACGTTTTCGTGATAATGGCCTTTTGAAATATTGGTTTCGGGGAGTGGACAGATTTGCACCGTGGGTAAGACGAATCCACTTTATAACCTGTGGACAAACACCCGATTGGCTTGATGTGAACAATCCCAAACTCCATTTGGTAGACCACCGTGAGATTATTCCCGAACAATTTCTGCCTACGTTCAACTCGGTTGTCATCGAAAGGTATATACACAAAATACCGAGTCTTGCCGAGCATTTTGTCTATTTCAATGACGATTTCTACCTCACAAACTTTGTCGGGCAAGAGCGGTTTTTCAAGGACGGCCTTCCTTGTGACATTGCGGCGTTTTCTTACAATCCGTCGTGGTCGCAATGGTACAAAAGGATAAAAAACAACTCTCTCCTTATCAACCGTCACTTCGACAAGAAAGAGGTGATGAGACGGTATCACGACAAGTGGTTCGACAAACGTTACGGCGGGAAGGCGGTATGGAATTATCTCCTTTATTTTTACGGTCAATTCATTCCGTTGCGCACACCACACAATGCCCAGCCTTACCTGAAAACCACGTTCGATGAGGTGTGGGATGCAATGGGAAAAGAGCTTACGGAAACATCCAGCAACAGATTCCGTGTACGGACTGATTTGACTCCCGAGCTTTTCCGTACCTGGCAGATTTGCCGTGGAAACTTCAGTCCATACAACACATATACAGACACCAAAATGTTTCCTCTCATGATTCGCCCCAGGCAGGCAGTCAAAGCCGTTCGGAACCAATCCTACAAACTTGTTTGCCTTAACGATAACGTTCATATCCGCCATTACGATGCCGTGTTGGATCGTCTTCGGATGGCTTTTGAGGAGATTCTGCCGGAGAAGTCCGGCTTTGAAATATAACGAACAATGAAAAAGGCTATTGCTGAAATCCTTGCAGCACCGATTCCGCAAAAAATGGCCAGAAACCGCTTTCGGGGTCTTCTCCGCTACGGAATCTTGAATCTCATTCGCCTTAAGAGACGGATAAAGAGCAATTCTACAAGACCTGAATATTACCTTTCTGTTTGTGCAATTGCGAAAAATGAAGGGCCGTATGTCCGGGAATGGATTGAATGGCATCGCAGTCACGGCGTGGAAAAATTCTTCATTTACGACAACGAAAGCACCGATGATACCAAGACAATTCTTGAGCCTTACATAAAATCGGGAGTCGTCGATTACACGTTCTTCCCCGGCATCAGCCGTCAGCTTGCCGCATACGACGATTGCATAGAGAGACATCGTTTCAGCTCACGCTGGATTGCCTTTATCGATTTGGATGAATTTATCGTTCCCGTTCGTGACGAATCCATTCCGGCCTTTCTCAGAAGGTGCGAGTCTTTCTCTGCCGTTGAAGTCAACTGGCTCATTTATGGCAGTGGCGGCAGGAGAGAGAAAACGCCGGGAAAGGTGATGGAGCGTTTCCGCTTTCATGCCACGGAAGATCATCCGTTGAACCGTATGGTGAAAAGTATTGTTGACCCACGCCGAGTCTGTTCGATGATTGGATGTCATGAGGCCGCACGGATTTCTGGTCGTGCCTGCGATTCCCATCTTCTCCCTGTCAGAAGACATTTTCGCAACCGCCCCGCGCAGCATGATGTGATTCGCATCAACCACTATGCCGTGAAATCGTACGAGGAGTTCCTTGGAAAGAAAGCACGCGGTCGTGCCCGTGGTCGCATTAGGAATCGTACGGAAGAATATTTCTTCCAATATGATTTGAACGATATCGAAGATACGTAAACGCCGGTTATTTCTCGAATTGCGATTTGTCGGGAAAGAGTCGGCTAAGGTATTCGATGGTACGCTCCCTGTCTTCGTTGGTGGCGTATTGTGAGTCATTCATACAAAAGAAGACGGGATTGTATCGTTCGAATTTTGCATAATTCTTTCTATCATGGATGTTAAACTTGAACGATGTCCGCTGTGTGACGTATTGTAAGCGCGCACGTTTCTGGGCCAAGAAGGCATAGGAATAAAGACACCGCTCGATATCACTGTCCGCACGCATATGATTTGTAAGCGTGACACTGATTTCCCTGTCGAACATCTCTCTAGTCTCTTTAAGGAAGCTCCTCCTGTATGCGTCGATGTTGTGATGTATTTTGCCTGTATAAAACACGCCGTAACGTCTCTTTACGAGCCGTGCAGCTGTCAGGACAGTTTTATTGTGATTTTTCAATGGATGAAGGACCCGCCCCTTTAGAAAGAAATAAAGTCTTCTAAAATATTTCCGATTCAGTCGCACAACAGGTAGAGAATCCTTATCGAAGAACATTTCGGGTGTAACCTTTTGGTTGAGCAACATATCGTCGTTTCCGTATAGAAAATATTCCGAAAGGTCGGGAATTCTATATATAAAATGTTCTATTACTGAGGAATTGAAACAAGGACGACATATCTCGGGAAGAATTTCGCTGTGGTCCACAATCCGAATTTTCGGATTTGAGAGGTCAAGCCATTGGGGTGTCTGATTGTCGGTGACGATGAATATTCTCCTAATCCACGGGGCGTACTTCTCTACAGAACGCAAACTGTATTTGAGTTCATCGTGGTCGGCGTAGCGGCCTTCGCAGTTCTCTTCCGTGTCTGTGAACTCTCCCGTGCAGGCTTTTTTCTTTGCCATCCACTTCGGATCGCTACCATCCACCCAAAGATACACTAAATCAACCTCCATAATCTTTATCGGTTATGATTTATCATCCTTTCCTGTACATCGGGGAAACGCTCTAAAATCGCTGTGAGTGCCGCATGGTTCCGATCCGTCGTGCCTTTAAAATTTATTGTTTTGAGAGACAAACTCTTCGGCTTTTTTAATCCACGAGGCTTGTTGCGGCCAAAAGGTACGGGAATCACCGAGACATCGTTTGCCGTTGCCGCCGCCCAAAACCAAATGTCATCGGTCGTCGGAGCCAGGAGGGTGAACAAATCCTCGTCCAGCATCTCCTTTCTCAGACAATGTGGCGGATACAGAACACCGCTCGATCCTGTTTGCAACGTGTCGTAACGGCGATAAATACGGTGAATAAGAAAATTATACCAACGGTATTTTCTCCATTTGCGATAAGGCTTGTCCACTTGAATACGTTTGGCACGGTGAGCCAAGACCGCATCGGGAATTTGAGTGTGAAGGTTCAACAAGTCCCGAAGCATGTGCTTGTGATACGCTACATCATCATCGACAGTAACAACTATCGCCTCGGGAAAATCTCTCAATGCAGGTATAAGCTTTCTGTAAGAACGGATGTCACGAGGGTAGTCACAAATCTCAAAAATCGGATTTTCTTGCGCCAAAGCCTTTAAATCCTCAGGCGGACAACCATCGGGGAATTGCGTAAAAGTAAGATAAAGAATCAGTTTGTCGGGGAGAACCGATCCCTTTAAAATCGAGAGAATGGCTTGCTTTGCGTAAGGAATTGCCGCAGGAAACGAGGTCATGGAAACTACTACCTGTTGTTTTCGCATTTCAGAAATCATCGTAACTGTCTAATTAGGAAAGATTCGATTTATTTTGTTTGGGCATTCACCCCAGCCGCAGTCTTTCTCGGTGTTGCCACCCCGAGGAATTCGTTGTCGCCGTTCATTGTAACGTCCGATGCCACCTTGATTCTTTTCCTATAGCACACCTCTATAACGCACTATTCTCAGACCTGTAACAGTCAGTAGCATACAGCAAAGGTAAGCATTATTTCCCAAAACCGTTTCTACATTTTTTTAGAGACGGGTTTTGATATTGCAAGAAAAAGGGAATTGGCCTATTTTTTCAGACTCGTAAAATGTTTAGTGAGTAATATTTACAAATCCTTTATGATGACTTGGGGAGCAGATAAACAGCCCTATTTTGATAATCCGAAATAGGCGGGAGAGAGGTATAAAATAAATGCGGATAATCATCATTTTATGATTATCCGCATTTTCCGTAAAGTAGTTAAGGTAGGTTAGTTACTGTTTTTTGTGGTGTCATTATCCCATGGATAACGGCGGTTAGGATTGCGGGGGAACCATCCTTTGCGTACCCTTTCTTCTTGTCTGTAAACTTCCCATACACTCCAAAATGCAGAAAACGCTATTATTCCGCATAAGGCCGAGACAATCAAATTGAGAATCACTATTGAGAGTATGATTCCTATGATGCCTATAATGAGAAATATCCAACGGCCACGGATACCCCAATGGTACTCAACTTTGATGACTAAAGGATGAAATATTCCGATAATCAAAAATGTTACAATTCCTATTACCACTCCCTGTAAATGGAGAAGAATCGTAGAGAAAGACACCCTTTTTCAGATTAGTAGTTGCCCTTTTTCCGTTCAAAGTATGCTTGAGGATGTTGGCAAGCCGGGCAGAGATCGGGCGCCTTTTTGCCTTTGTGAATATATCCGCAATTGCGGCATTGCCATTCAACTTCTTCTTCCTCCTCAAATACCGTACCGTTCGCTACCCGATTGTATAATTGTTTGTAACGGGCCTCGTGACCGGCTTCGACGGTTGCCACTCTGCGGAATGTCTCGGCAATTTCCGGGAATCCCTCTTCATCGGCAACTTTGGCAAATTCCGGATAGAGTTCTGTCCACTCTTCGTTTTCTCCTGCTGCGGCAGCTTTCAGATTTTCTTTCGTTGTGGAGAGAATCCCTGCCGGGAATGTTGCCGTAATTTCTACTGCGCCTCCTTCAAGGAATTTGAAGAATTTCTTGGCGTGTTCCTTTTCCTGTTCAGCCGTCTCGTTGAAGATGGCGGAAATTTGTTCAAACCCTTCTTTTTTGGCTATGCTGGCAAAATAAACATAGCGGCCTCTGGCCTGTGATTCGCC
>JAJQIP010000150.1 GCA_021199145.1 Porphyromonadaceae bacterium
CTCCCGCACTTCGACCGTGGCGGTAATCTCCTCCTTGATTTCGGGGGAGAGCATTCCTTCCATGGCGGCCTTTACCTCCTCGATGGCGTTGTATATAATCGAGTAGAGACGGATATCGACCCCCTCTTTTTCAGCCAGTTTGCGGGCGGCCATGGAGGGACGAACCTGGAAGGCGACGATAATGGCGTTGGAGGCGGCGGCCAGGGCGACATCCGATTCCGAAACCTGTCCTACAGCTTTGTGCAGCACATTCACCTGAATCTCCTCCGTAGAGAGTTTGATGAGGGAGTCGCTCAGGGCCTCTACAGAACCGTCGACATCTCCTTTGACGATAATGTTCAATTCCTGGAAGTTACCGATGGCGATACGGCGTCCTATATCATCGAGGGTGAGCAACTTATGGGTACGTAACCCCTGTTCCCGTTGCAGCTGTTCCCGTTTGTTGGCTATTTCCCGAGCCTCCTGTTCGCTCTCCATCACTTTGAACTGGTCTCCGGCTGTCGGTGCGCCGTTCAGTCCGAGAATCAACACTGGCGTGGAGGGACCCGCCTCCTTGATGCGCAGGTTACGTTCGTTGTACATCGCTTTGACCCGTCCGAATTGCGATCCGGCCAATACAATATCTCCGGCGTGCAGCGTACCGTTTTCGACCAATACCGTAGCCACGTATCCCCGTCCTTTGTCGAGGGCCGATTCGATGATGGAACCTGTGGCCCGACGGTTGGGATTGGCCTTGAGGTCGAGTATATCGGCTTCGAGCAGGACTTTCTCCATCAGCTCTTTCACCCCTGTTCCCTTTTTGGCGGAGATGTCCTGCGATTGGTATTTCCCGCCCCAGTCCTCGACGAGGTAATTCATGTTGGCCAACGCCTCCTTAATCTTGTCAGGATTGGCGTTGGGCTTATCTATTTTGTTGATGGCAAAGACAATGGGCACCCCTGCGGCCGAGGCATGGTTGATGGCCTCAACGGTCTGTGGCATCACATTGTCGTCGGCGGCTACGATGATGATGGCGATATCGGTCACTTTGGCCCCCCGAGCACGCATGGCGGTGAAGGCTTCATGCCCCGGCGTATCGAGGAAGGTGATGCGCCGTCCGTCTTCGAGAATCACATTGTAGGCTCCGATGTGTTGGGTAATGCCTCCCGCTTCACCGGCAATCACATTGGTATTGCGGATATAGTCCAACAGCGAGGTTTTACCGTGGTCGACATGTCCCATCACCGTCACGATAGGCGGACGGGCGACGAGGTCCTCTTCTCGGTCGGCTTCTTCATGGGTCGCTTCGTGAACTTCGGCACTCACATATTCCGTCTGGAATCCGAACTCTTCGGCCACGATGTTTATCGTTTCGGCATCGAGACGTTGGTTAATCGATACCATGATGCCGAGGCTCATGCAGGTGGCGATGACATTGTTGACCGGCACATTCATGAGGCTGGCCAGGTCGTTGGCGGTCACAAATTCGGTGAGTTTCAGAATCCGGCTCTCCTGTATCTCCCGTTCCGCCGCTTCATGGGCTTTGGTGGAGAAGGCTTCCCGTTTCTCTTTTCTCCATTTGGCGCTCTTTTTCTGTCCTTTGGAGGTGAGACGGGCCAGCGTCTCTTTAATCTGTTTCTGTACGTCTTCGTCGTTGACTTCAGTCTTGACAGGTCTCTTCAATTTCGAAGGAGCCGTTTTGTTGTTCCGGTCGCTACTGTAAGTCGAACTGATATTGTGTTCGATATCAATTCGTTGCTCTTTTTTGATGCGTTTCCGTTTTCTCCGCTCTCCCTCATTTTCCGTTGTTCCGGAGTGCGGTGCCGAAGTCGCCACCGGATGTTTGGCGTCGATATGTTTCTCCTTGGCCTCCCGCTCTTTGCGTTTCTCCTCTTTGCTCTTCTTCTTGGGGCGGGTCTGTTGGTTGATGGCCGACAGGTCGATTTTCCCGACCACATTGACCCCCGGTGTCTTGGCCGTATTCAGTTTGAAGATGGTCTCACTCGGTTGCGCCTGGGGAGCCTCCGGCTCTGCGGGAACAGGCTTTTCCTCCTCCTTCGCTTCTTTTTTCGGCTCTTCCGAAGGGGTGGTCTCTACAACCTTTTCAGGAGTGGCAGGTGTCTCTTTTTCGGGCTTTTCTTCCGGGGCCTTCTCCTCTTTGGGGGAGACAGGTTGCGAAGCGGGAGGCTCAGGGACGGATATTGGGGTGCTCTCTTTCTCTTCCGCCGCTTTTTTCTCCTCTATGGGCTTTTTCTTCCACTCGTTGAGGTCGATTTTCCCCACCGTTTTGATGTGGGGTCTCAACGAATCGTCGATAACGGTCTCAATCTCATGGGAGGCGTGACTGTTGCTCTCTTCCTGGGCTAACTTCTTCTCTTTCTGTCGTTCTTGGCTGAAACGTTCCGACTCGATTTTCAGATTTTTGTCGGTGCTGAATTCCTTGACAAGCAACTCATATTGCTCGTCGGTAATCTTGGTATTGGGATTCTGCTCTATTTCATAGCCCTTTTTCCGCAGGAAGGAAACAACCGTTTGTATGCCTACGTTTAAATCCCTGGTTATTTTGTTTAATCTTATCGACATAGATTACGTTTTATCGTTAGAAATGTAGTTCTCCGCCCCTATGCTTTCGTCACCTGAAGAGAGAAGGCTCGGCCTTTTCGCTTCCGTTACGCTTCGTTGTCGTCGTCTTCAAATTCCGCTTTCAATATCCGTATGACTTCATCGACGGTATCCTCTTCCAGGTCGGCACTTTCGATAAGTTCTTCCCGGCTCTTGGCCAAGACGCTCTTCGCTGTGGTGCAACCAATCCCTTTCAACGTCTCGATAATCCATTCGTCGATTTCGTCCTTGAATTCATCCAGGTAGATATCCTCTTCTTCGGTCTCGTCAATATCCCGATATACATCAATGGTATAGCCGGTGAGCATACTGGCCAGCTTTATGTTGAGTCCGCCTTTGCCGATGGCCAGAGAAACCTCTTCGGGTTTGAGGAACACTTCGGCTTTTTTGGCCTCCTCGTCGAGACGTATCGAAGAGATTTTGGCCGGGTTCAACGCCCGTTGGATAAAGAGGGAGGTGTTGGTCGTGTAGTTGATGACATCGATATTCTCGTTCTGTAGTTCCCGTACGATTCCATGGATACGTGACCCTTTCACCCCGACACAGGCACCGACCGGATCGACCCGTTCGTCGTACGACTCTACGGCGATTTTGGCCCGTTCCCCTGGGATGCGGGCCACTTTCTGTATGGTAATCAGTCCGTCGTGTATCTCCGGCACCTCCAGTTCGAAGAGACGGCGCAGGAAATCCTCCGAGGTCCGTGAAACGATAATCTTGGGGTTGTTGTTCTTGTTCTCTACCTGCAGAATGGCGGCCCGTACAGTCTCCCCCTTGTGGTAGAAGTCACCCGGAATCTGTTCGGTCTTGGGGAGAATCATCTCGTTGTTGTCGTCGTCGATGAGCAACATCTCCTTTTTCCAGATTTGGTAGACTTCGGCGCTGATGAGTTGCCCTATTCTGTCTTTATATTGGTTGTAGATGGCGTCTTTCTGCAGTTCCAGAATCTTTGAGGAGAGGGTCTGGCGCAGGTTCAATATGGCTCGGCGTCCGAATTTCTCGAAGAACACCTCATCGGTCACCTCCTCGCCTATTTCGTACTCCTCATCGATTTTCTTCGCTTCCGACAAAGTGATTTGCAGGTTGGGGTCTTCCAATTTGTCATCCTCCACCACCTTGCGGTTTCGCCATATCTCAAAATCTCCCTTGTCGGGATTGATGATGATATCGAAATTCTCATCCGTACCGAACATTTTTGCTAATACGTTGCGGAAAGACTCTTCCAACACGCTGATCATGGTGGTACGGTCGATGTTTTTCAACTCGTTGAACTCGGTGAAAGTATCGACCATGCTGATAGTTTCCTCTTTCTTGGCCATTTTTATTTGAATCTGATTAAATATTTTGTGTATTTTATTTCGCTGTAGAGGAAGTTGCGCTCCTCTTCGATAGCTGTTTTCCGTTTGCTCCCTTCCGCCTTTACCATTCGGGTAAGGGCGAGGGTGAATCCCTTCTCGTCGGCCGCTTTCAGTGTTCCGGTGAGCTTCTCCCCTTTACGGGTGAGAACCTCGACTTCGTGGCCGATGTTTTTCTCGTATTGGCGGACCACCTTGAAGGGGGAGGTGAGGCCTGCCGAACCGACTTCCAGGTCATAGTCTTCGACATCTCGGTCGAGACGGCTCTCAATGAAGCGGTGCAGTGCCGTGCATTGGTCGATATCCACCCCCTTGTCGTTGTCGACTTCGACAACGATGTGGTTATCAGCCGATAGGGTAATCTCCACTACAAACAGATCCGTCCCCGCTATGCCGGCCTGTACAATCTCTTCTAAGGTCTGTTGACTAATCATATCTCTCGGTCAGGGAAGGCTTTAGAATAAAACGAGGGGACAACCCTTGCCCCCTCTCTCAATCCATCCGCGGTGCAAATATAGGCATTCCCGCTTGGGTGGGCAAACGGCTTCTCCGTATAATCGCCTGGGAGAAGCCATTTCTTGGGAGATTTAATTTTTTTTAACTTTTATTTCAATAAGGAGTGGGAAACGGGAAGTTTTTTAACTCTTTTCGCCAAAGCTGTTCCTTCCCCTTACAGTAGCTGTTGCAGATTTCGTGGAAGTGGCGGCCGTGGTTCATCTCTTTGAGATGCGAGAGTTCGTGCAGGATAATGTAGTCGATGAGCCGTTCGGGAAGATACATGAGGCGGTAGGAGAGGCTGATGTGTCGGTCGCTGTGGCAGGCTCCCAGCCGTCGATGGCCGTAGGTAATCTTCAGTCCGTTGTAGCGGCTGCCTGTCTCCTTCGCCCAATACTCCACCCGTTGGGGCAGGTAGCTCTCGGCGGCCGCTCTCAAGTGAGGTTGGATGTGGCGGGCGATAGCCCGCTGCAGGGTCGGGTCGTTGTAATTTTCGCACCGAGGCAAGGCGATGTGCAGGGTTCCGTTTTCCATATGACTCTCTATCCGGCTCCCTTCCCCTTCCGTAAGGAGGAGAATGAAGAGGCGAGTGTAGACGATGTCCCCGGGTTGCAGAAACCGGCTCTCCGCCCGTTGGAAAAGTCGCCGCAGAGCCTCCCGTTTCTCCTCTATGCTCTCCTGCACGTTGCTAGGCTTTGTCCGAGGCGGATGGGTGATGAAGAGTTGCCCCTGCCGTACCCGGAAGATGAGATGCCGTGCCCGAGGGTGCTCTCGCAACGTAATCCGACCAAATTCTCGGTCCGTCAGAAAAGTCTGTTTCATGGGAAAGGGTGGAAATTCCGAAAGGAGTCCCTGACTGTTAAACGGGAGTCCGGGGGTCGGCCCCCCACAAGAGTTTCTTGCGCAGGGTGTCGAAGAAGAGGTGGTGATTCCGCTTGATGATACGAGTGGTGAAAGGCGCTTTGCGCAGGATAATCTCTTCCCCCGTATTCTTCTCCTCCGACCGTCCGTCAAGGCTGACCAAGAAGTGGCGGTTGCGGCTCTCGACCATGAGCTTTATCTCGGCATTGTCGCCGATGACCAGTGGGCGGACGTTCAGGCTATGGGGTGCGACGGGGGTGATGACGAAGTTGGCGGCCTGGGGGTCGACAATGGGTCCGCCTACACTGAGCGAGTAGCCGGTCGAACCTGTAGGGGTGGCCACCATCAATCCGTCGGCCTGATAGGTGTTCAGATAGTTGCCGTTGACATAGGCGTGGATGGTAATCATCGCCGAGGTGTCGAGTTTCAGTACGGCAATCTCGTTCAACGCATAGGGCCAGCCGGTGTGGTATCCTTCGGAGATGTGCAGGAGCGACCGCTCTTCGATGTGGTAGCGTCCCTCCAGAATTTCGGAGAGCACCTCATCCGTCTCTCGGCACCGCACGTCGGCCAGGAAACCCATCCGGCCTAAGTTTATCCCTAAAATGGGGATGCCTCGGTTGCCGATGTGTTCGGCGGTATGCAGGAAAGAGCCGTCCCCGCCCAGACTCAGGACCAGATCCGCCGAGAAACCCTCTCCGGTGAAAATCTCCCCTTTCGGTAGGGGAATGCCCGCCTCTTGCAATCCTTGACAGAAAGAGTGGTCCAGGAGGAGTTCAAAGGGGCGCTGTTGCATGGCGGCAAACACGGTTGAAATCTCTTCCTTTTTGCCCGATAGGTACCGTTTCCCGAAGATGGCGATTTTCATAAGTTGACAGAGCGAGGGTGAAAGTGAGTCGTGGATGTTAATTTATCGAAACCGGTGGGCAAAAAATGGCCTTATTTGTGTAAAAGGACAAAAAAAAATAAATTTTTGGGTTAAATAAA